>JBBFLP010000175.1:0-7043 GCA_037478975.1 Armatimonadota bacterium | reverse complement strand
GGGTTCTTCTGTCCCGCGCGCCGAGTGCGCGTTCCCGGGCGGCCAGCGTGGCCTCAAAGATCTGCCGTTCGTGCTGCGCGTATGCTTTGACCGTTTCCACCAGGTTGGGCACCAGGTCCCACCGCATCTGAAGTTGGACGTCAATGTCCGACCATGCACGCTCGGCCTGTCTCTTGAGAGTGATGATGGCATTGTAGAGGCTCACCATCCATCCCAGAAGCACCAGACCAAGCGCCGACCCGGCAAACACAAGCGCGAGAGCGGAGTTGAAGTCCATATTGTTCTCCCCGGCCATCCCGGCAAGTAAGGGAGGAGAAAGCGGAGCTCCGGCGACCAGCACACCTCCCACCATGATCCCGAAGCAGCCTCCCAGCCTGCGAACGGTGGCTACGCCTTCCAGCGACCCCTCTCCCACGAGCGCCGCGCCGTGCGTCGGATGACGCGTCAACACCTCCCGGTGGAGCCGCCCCGCAGCCTCCAGTTGCGAGTCCAGGGCAATGTAGTTCACGGTGGTGCGCAGATCTCCCTCCCTGGTAAAGATTCCTCCACTGCCCGGCTTGCCATTGTAGAAATGGGCCGAATGGGCGGGAGAGAAGACGGAGGTGCGCACATCCACAGTGACTTCGCCAGTGCCATCCGTCAGACGGAACGGGGCGGCTCCGGAGGCCGATGAGTAATGATCCCAGGAATAGTAGGTCTCAGTCCTCCATTCCTTGGTCTGCGGATCCTGCACGCGGCGGGTATGGCGGGTGTAACGTTCCGTCCTCTCCGAGTAGTACAAACAGGGGATGTTGCCAGTGCGTGAATAAACCGGCTCCTCCACGATGGCCTGCCCCCTCAGCTTCACCCAGCCCTGCGCGGCGGAGCGGATGCGTGAGACCGGCGTGTTGGCGATCAGCTGGCCGGACAACCACACGCCCTGGCCCAGCCATCCGATTCCCAGCCCCAGAAGAAGCATCCCTGCCGGAATGAAATCCATTCCCGACGGGACGGCTCCCGCGCCCAGCATCCAGACTGCCATCGCCAGAAATGCAGTCGCGGCTCCCGCCGCAAACGACAGGAGCACACGCATGCCGGGACGCTCATCGGGGCGGCCGCTCCGGATGAAGACCACATATGCCGCCAGCCAGCCTCCCAGGAGCGCCAGCAGCGCGGTCACCGCCATTGGAGCCTACCAGCGCATTTCATCGTCCTCCAGCATCTCCCTTCGCTCCCTCAATGCTCTGAGCCGCAGCAGATAGGCGGCCAATCCCAGCGCTCCCAGGATCGCGCCGGCCCGGGCGGTCTGCTCCAGCAGCCAGCGGCGTCTGGCCAGCCGCGCAAGCTCTGGGTAGCCGGACAGACCGAAGACCTTCCGCAGCGCGCCCTCCGCGTCGCGGGTCTCGATGGCCTTCCGGATGAACCACTCCGTCTCCTCCGTTCCAAGACGGCGGTCCAGATAGCGGAAGGCGCGCCTCCATTCGTTGTAGTCGCGCGGCGACCAGCTCACCCGGGTGTGGCCGTAGTCCTGGTGGCTGATGTATTGGGTCTTGCCGCCTGACAGATACAGGGCGGACCCTTCGTGGAACCACTGTGGCAGACGGTTAGCCTCCAGACCCAGCAGGCTCAGCACGTAGGCGTGCGCCAGCTCGTGAGAAAGCAGATCCGCTGTCTCCTCGTCCGAGCGGCCTTCCGTCCAGATGGCGATGTATCGTGTCAGGAAGGTGATTCCGGCGGTCTCGCCCCGGAACAGCCGCCGGATTCCCGGCGGCATCTCGGCCGGCGTGGGATAGACACGCACCACCGCTGCTCCCCCTGGAGGCTTCAGTCCCGCCGAATCTCGCAGACGGCGGATGGCCGGGTCATCGGAGTGCGAAAACGAGATCAGCAGAAGTTCCTCCCCGGGGGCCGTCTCTGGTGAGGCGAAATCCTCCACCGTCATCGCGGTCTCCCGCACTTCCTGCGCCTCGCGCCCCGCTGGCAGGGACTCGATGATGATACGGCATCCGCGGTGCAGCGTCTCCAGATCTTCCAGCGAGCGCACCTCGAAGGAGGCCAACCATTCCATAGCTCCTTTTGGCGTGGAGGGTGGTTGGGCGGGCACGGACGCCCAGGAGCGCGGCAGACAGACTATAACCGACAGGGTAAGCAGCAGGGTCCACTGTGGAACCCACGGACAGGAATAGTTATTGATATTAAGCGAACAGTTTTGCATAGACGGCCGGCAGGGTAAGAAACTCACGGCCGAAGGACCGGGTCACCCGGCGCTGTGATATCATTCTTCCCGGCTCCGGGATAGACCTCCCGGCCGGTCGTGCCGAAGCGGTTGTGGTCTGAACTCGCGAGGCGTGGTCCTCGCCCACCCGGATCCGTCAGGCTCAATAATGTCAGCCGGAGCATCCCGGCGAAGGAAAGGAAGCTGGAAAAGTGCTGAGTCAGTCTCTTCTGGATGCTCTCAACGAGCATATGAACAAGGAGTTCTACTCCTCTTATTACTACCTCTCAATGTCCGCCTACTGTGAGTCCGTCAACCTCGGTGGTTTCGGTCACTGGCTGCGCGCGCAGAGCGCGGAAGAGTACGGGCACGCTCTGAAGATCTACAACTACATCAACGACCGTGGCGGCCGCATCCTGTTGAAGCCTGTCGCGCAGCCCCCGGTGGACTTCCAGGGTGCCCAGGACATCTTCGAGAAGGTGCTGGAGCACGAGCGGCTGGTGACGGCCGCGATCCATGACCTGTACGCGAAGGCGGTCGCGGAGAACGACTACGCCACCCAGGCTTTCCTGCAGTGGTTCATCAACGAGCAGGTCGAGGAGGAGAAGACTGCCAGCGACATTCTGGAGCAGGTCAAGATGGTGGGCTCCAGCTCTCAGGGCCTGCTGATGCTGGACAGGCATCTGGCATCCCGGTGAGGGCCGGACGCGAGGCGGTATTGACCGCCGGTTTCTCGGGGCATCGGGCAAGGTCCGGTGCCCCGCTTCGCTCCTGGTTCTTCTGGAAGGGAAGGATACAGAAATGATCCTCGGAGCGCATCGCAGCACGGCAGGAGGGGCGTGGAACGCAGCGCGGTCCGGCCGCGAGATCGGCTGCGACGCCATCCAGATCTTCACTCGTGCGCCCCAGCGATGGGAGGCGCGTCCGCTATCCGGCGAAGAGGCCAGCCGGTTCCGGGATGCATGCCGGGAGTATGGTGTCCAGTGCGTGGCTCACGATATCTACCTCACCAACCTGGCCTCCGCCGACGGCGTGGTGCGGGAGAGATCGCTGGAATCGTTTGCGGATGAGCTGGGGCGCTGCGAGAAGATGGGTATCCCGTATCTGGTGACCCACTGCGGAGCGCACGATGGAGAGGTTTCTCCCGCCATCCGGAGGGTGGGCGAAGGCATCCGGCAATGCCTGGAACAGTCGGGGGCTGCCTCGGTCACCATCCTCCTCGAGGGGACGGCGGGGCAGGGGAACTCCCTGGGGTCGTCCTTTGAAGAGCTGGCGGAGATGCTGGATGCCGCGGCGCTTCCGGAACACACGGCCGTCTGCCTGGATACGTGTCATCTGTTTGCTGCGGGTTACGAACTACGGACGCCGGAGGGATTTGCGGAGACTCTTTCCGCCTTTGACCGCATCATCGGGATGGATAAGCTGCGTTGCGTCCATCTGAATGATGCCAAGAAGGATCTCGGCTCACGCGTTGACCGGCACGCGCCCATTGGAGAAGGTCTGCTGGGGGAAGATGCCTTCCGCATCCTGCTGAATGACCCGCGCTTCCAGGAGGTGCCGCTGCTTCTGGAGACACCCGATCCTGACCGGCACGGCGACGAGATCCACTTGCTGCGGTCACTTGTGCACTCCTGACGCCGCGCAGCGTCAGTCCCGGGCCAGCTGTTCTTCCACCAGTTTCCCGGCGTCGGCGGCCTTCTGCAGCGGCAGGTCCGAACAGATGGCCACCACCAGCCCACGCGGCGGTTTCAGGAACAGGATGTCGCGGCCGTCCGCCGTTCTCAGGATCTGCCAGCCGTCCGGCAGATCGTAGCGGGAGGCGCTGCGGCCGGCCGGTACTGACTTGCCCTGCGGACAGATCTCAAAAACCGTCAGGCGCTGCCCGTCCGGGGTGACAAAAGTGAAGTAAGCTCCCTTGCATCCCCCCAGGCTAGTGCGCCCGGCGGACTCGAAGCGCAGTCCTAGGGGAGCCAGCTCGACGGGGCGGACTCCTATGTCCAGCTCCTCACGAAGCGCAAGGGCCGCCGTCTGTGGCGTTTCGTGAGCCACTCTGTGGAGCGAGTTCCTCTGCTGGAGCGACGGGAGCTCGTGGAGGGGAACATATCCGGGCCGGCCGGCAAACAGCAGCAGCAGACCGGCCGCCAGCGCCGCCGGCGCCCAGACGAAACGGAGCGGCCGCCACGCGCGGGCCTCTTCCCGGCGCTCACGCACTTCCGCATTCAGAGCATGCGATACCCGCCGCCGCAGGGAAGAGGGGCAACTGGTGGAAGCCAGGGCTACCTGAGCAACCGCCTTCAGACGGACCATCTCGGCCCGCACACCCGCGCAATCTCCGCACTGATCAAGATGTCTGAGAACTGTTTCGAGCTCCTCGCCTGAGAGCTCGCCATCAACCAGAGCCGAAATGCTTTCCTGAATGCTCGCGCAATCGCTCATGGATTCCTCGCTCGCCTTTGAGCGCGTGCCCGGCTTCTGTGAGGAGCCTTACCCGCGCAAGATTCTCCGGAACGCCCTCCCGCCGTATTGTGCCCGAATTGCCGGCGAGGCTCCGTCCCTAATACATTGTAACAATACCTTGCGCTGGCGGTTCCCGCCTGCCTCTCACGGAGCAAACGATGCCCGACAGTGGATTGGTCGCAGCCCTCAAAAAGTCGGAGATGTTCTCCTCGCTGGATTCTGCGATGCTCCAGAAGATCGCCTCCCTCGCGCGTTGGCGCAGTTTCGCCGCGCGCGAGATGATCTTCAGCGAGGGAGAAGCCTGCGGCGGGTTCTACCTGCTGGTCGATGGGGCCGTCAAGGTCTACAAGCTCTCCGGCGACGGCAAAGAGCACGTGCTGCATCTGGTATGGCCGGGGGAGACCTTCGCTGAAGCTGCGCTGTTTCTCGGCGATACGTATCCAGCGTATGCCGAGACGGTCCGGGCGTCACGGGCGGTCCTTTTCCCCAGTCAACCTTTTCTCGCCCTGCTCCGGGCCGAGCCGGACGTCGCCATTCGGCTTATGGGCGGGATGGCACTGTGGCTGCGCAGGCTGGTGGGGCAGGTGGAGGTGCTGGCGCTTCGCGGGGCCGCGTCCCGTCTGGCCGGCTATCTGATGGGATTGCAGGAGGAGTCCGCCGCCGTTCTTCCGGCGCCCAAGGCTGTGGTGGCCGCGCATCTGGGGATGACTCCTGAGACCCTCAGCCGTCTGTTCTTCCGTATGGAGGCGCAGGGCATCATCCGCGTCCGGGGCCGGACGATATCCATCGTGGATGCACCGGAACTGCAGCGTGTTGCCGACGGGGAATCGGACGTCTGAGACGAAAGACGAACCCCCGGCCCCCTTGATCCAGGTCAAGGCATTACTTTGCGTGCCGCCGCATCATCTCACCGGAGTCCGCATTGATGGCTCGCCTGGAAGGATCCACCCGAGCCGTGTTGGAGTGCTGGCGGATCCCCGGGGAGGAATCTTCTGGAATGAGATGGGATGCCGAGGCGCAGAAAGCCCTGCAGAATGTGCCGTTCATTGTCCGGCCCCTGGCCAGGGGAAAGATCGAGGAAGCCGTGCGCGGGGCCGGCCGCGATGTCGTGACCCTGGCCGACTACGAGGAGTGCTACCGGCAGTTCCGGCGGGCGTTCGCGGGCAAGAAGGAGTCCGACCTCAAACACGCCTTGCCCGTCTCTCGCGATGATCGCCCCGCGATGGTGCTGGTGGAGTCCTGCCCGGGCGAGGTCCGGGGATGCAAGCATCTGCTCATCCCGGCGACTCAGTGGGCGGACGAGCTGGAGGCGGTGCTGGACGGCATCCGGTTTTCGGAGCGCCTGCTGGAACGTCTGGAGGATGACTCCGTCTTGCTCCATCATAAGTTCCGTGTGTCCGTCTCGGGATGTCCCAACTGTTGCAGTCAGCCGCAGATCAAGGATTTCGGAGTGCATGGCCAGCAGGAGCCTGCTTATCTTTCCGGGTGCACACGGTGCGGTCTGTGCGTGGATGCCTGTCCGGATTCCTGTGTGTGCGTACAGGACGGACCGCAGGTGGATCGCAGCATCTGTCTATACTGCGGAGACTGCATCCGTGCCTGCCCGGTGCCGGATTGTCTTGTTGCGGGCCGCAGCGGCGCGCGCATCCTGATGGGTGGAAAACTGGGCCGCAGGCCGAATCTGGCCCGGCCCGTCAAGGAATTCGCCTCGCTTGAACAGGCAAAGGAAGCTCTGCTGGAGCTTGCTGATGCGTATCTGGCATCCTCGGAGAAAGGCGAGCGGGTTGCTGACTGGATGTGGCGCGTCTCGTTCACTCCCCGCACATTGAGCAGCTGACCCGAAGTGCCACTTACCGGCACTGCTGTGGTTGCGACTCGTCCGGCTTCGCCGGACGGCTCAACCACCGTAGGGGGAGATCTGGGAATAAGTTCCCGAAACGCCCGATACCCCCTCATCCAAACCTTCTCCCGCCAGGGGAGAAGGCTTCTTGCCCTCACCCTGCTGCCCACCCTCGTTTCCGGCTGCAATCCTCTCGGGACGTGGCACGAAAAAACCCTCTCCCTGAGAACGGGAGAGGGTTCGGGTGAGGGCGACTTCTCATCACCGACTCTAGACGCTCGACGCTAGACTCTAGACTAGACTCCGCCTCTACGCTGGTCGAGTAGCGCGCCGCAGGCGCGCGTATCGAGACCTCACCGCCGCCTGCGCATCACAGCTCCCATTCCTGCCAGCCCGGCCGCAAGGACGAGAAGGGAGGCGGGCTCGGGCACCAGCGTGGCTGTCAGATCCAACAGATAACCCTGTCTGCCATCCGTCGTCCGATACGTTGGAAGATGAAACTCCACACGGGGGGTAGCCATCAGATCCCACACGGTGCCCACCGGCGGACCA
>JBBFLP010000174.1:0-7140 GCA_037478975.1 Armatimonadota bacterium | reverse complement strand
TCCAGCAGCTCTTCGATGCGCCTTTCCGTGGCATCGGGCAGTTTCTCCCCGTCCGGGCCGAAGAACTTGATGCCGTTGTATTCCAGGGGGTTATGCGAGGCGGAAATGACGCAGCCGATGTCCGCGTCCGTGTTCCGCACCAGCCAGGCGACACCGGGCGTGGGGATGACTCCCACCAGGATGACATCCGCCCCGTGGGAGGCGAAGCCGGCCGCCAGCGCGCTCTCCAGCATGTCTCCGGAGATGCGGGGATCCCGCCCGATGAGCACGCTGACTCCGTGAGGCCGGGACAACAGCGCCCGGGCCGCAGCAGCGCCCAGACGCAGCGCCAGATCCGCGGTCAGCTCTCTGTTGGCGACTCCGCGTACGCCATCCGTGCCGAAATACGAAGTCAAGGGAAGCTGCTCCTGTCAGTAAAAGAGACCGGTGTGTCAGTCCCGTGCAGGAGGCGCGGCCGTGAGCGGTTTTACGATCACCTCGATACGCGCCCGATTGGAACCCTGAACAGTCACGCCATCCGGCACCAGTATCGGCACAGTCCGGACCAGACTGGACGTGACCTCCGAGATATCCACTTCCCGAGTGGTCACCAGATTGATCTTGGCCAGCGTATCCGGGTTGCCGGTCAGCAGGACGGAGCGCGGCTGGATGTCCACGCTGGCCAGCCGGTAGCCAGCCGGGGGCACACCGGTCACATTGGGGCTGATAAGCACCTCCTTCTCCGCCGCCAGCCGCTGCAGCTCCGCACGGACGAAGGCAGTCGCGGGCGAGGTTTTGACCTCCTCCACCACATTCCCGGACGAATCCACCGCCCGCACCTCGAACTGCCCCTCGATGGGCCGTCCCGGCGTGGGTTCCGCGTCCACGAGGACCTCAAGCCGGGCCACCCGGCTGACGGCCTCCCGCGACCCCGAGAGGATGGCCACCGATGGCTGCACGGTGGGCGGAGCATAACTGAACCCGGCCGGAGCCGGCCGCAGGAAGACAGGCTCCAGAGTGCGGGAGCGGGTGGCGATGGCGGCCACCCGGACCGTTACCACCGGCGGGCGCGGCTCTAAGGAGATATCCGCGGGAAGAGCGCCCGACACCACGGGAACCACGATGACCCGAAGATTGTGCACACCGGCTCTGCGCCCCTTCAGGTTCACAGCGGCTTTGAGATCGCGCTCCGAGACGCGCGACAGGGAGTTCCGGGGGCCGCTTGCGTCCACCTGCACGGTGGAAGGGGCGGATTCGATCAGCGTGCCTGGCTCCTGATTCTCCAGCACCAGAGGGACTGTGAGCTGGCGCGTCTGATACGGATTGCGCTCGCTGTTGACATAAACGGCCAGCGCAATGGCGATCAGCACGGAGAAGATCTTGTAGATGCTGTTTTCGCCCATCATCCGGATCCGGACCCTGTCTGGGTCTCCTGCGCGGCCGGTTCCGCCGCAGGGCGCGAGTCCCCGGCAGGTGTTTTCTGCCGCTCCTGCTGGGCAGAATGCTTCCGGAACAGCATCCGGTAGCCCGGCGCGCCGGAGCGCTCCTGAGGAATGAGCAAGCGCTGGAGACGCTCGCGCAGAGAGTCTGCGTCAAGCCCCCGCTCCAGTCTGCCCTCCACCGCCAGCGAGATGGTTCCCGTCTCCTCGCTCACGACCACCACCACGGCGTCGGACTGCTCGGTCACTCCGACGGCGGCTTTGTGCCGGGTGTGGATCATGGTGGAGATATGCGGGCTGTCGGAGAGCGGCAGGGTGCAGCCCACCGCCAGCACACGGTTGGACCGTATGACGGCGGCGCCATCGTGCAGGGGGCTGCCCGGAAAGAAGACTGTATGAAGAAGATCCTGGGAGACCAGCGCGTCCAGCCGGGTGCCGGTCGCCACGATGTTGTCCAGGCCGATCTCCCGCTCGATCACGATGAGGGCTCCCACTTTCCCTCGCGAAAGACGCGTGGCCAGTTTGACCACCTCGTCAATCATCGTGGCCATCTCTTCCTTGCCCAGGAAGCTGAAGCCGCGCCCCCAGAACCCGAGCCGACCCATCTCCTCCAGGGCGTGGCGCAACTCCGGGTAGAACAGGATGACAATGGCCACCGGACCCAGGGGGAGGACCGTGCGCAGCAGCCAGTTCAGTGTGTACAGCTGAAGCTTGTCGCTGACGAAGATGAGCAGGAAGAACAGCGCAAGCCCCCACAGGATCTGCCAGGCGCGGGTGCCCTTCACCAGCATAATGAGCTTATACAGGATGAAGGAGATGACCGCGATGTCGAGGAGGGTGGTCAGGACGGAGAGCCAGCCGCCGCTAAAGACATTGCCCCAGAAAAGATTCGGAAAGCCCAACTCCGGATTCCCGCCCTGATCCCGAAAGCGCGCGTGGAGATGCGGACACCCTCTGGCGTCCGTCGCAAGCAGTATAACACCTGCCCCATGGCAAGGCAAATGAATTCCCGCTCCCGGCAGTCAACGGAGACTGCCCCGTGGTCTCCCAGCGCGCGGGCCATCCGGCTTCAGGAGTGGGAGCGAGAAGAGCGTTCAGGGATCCGCCGGAAGGCCTCCAGCCCGCCGGACCACCTCCTCGGCTACCGCCACGTCCCAGATGCCGATTCCTTGCGATTCGAAAAGAGTCACATCCGTCGGCGAGGAGCGTCCCTGCGCTCTACCCGCCAGCACATCCGGCAGCTCCATAAGCCGGTCCGGATGTGTCAGACCCTCCCTGACGGCCGCCGCCAGCTCTCCGCACTCGGCGAGCGCCTGCTCGCGATGGTCCACGCAGGTGCAGGCCGCCCGGGCAAAGAGACGGGGGTCTATTTCGATGCGGGAGAGATGGTTGGAGCCGCAGGCGTTGATGTGCGCGCCGTCCGGGATCCATTCTGAAAGGAGGACCGGCTCGCGGGACGTGGTGATGGTGGTGATGATGTCCGCATCGCGGCAGGCTTCGCGGGGATCGTCTACGGCGCAAGCGGGAAGGCCGTCCTCCTCCCGCAGGAGAGCCGCGAAGCGCTCCCGATGCTCCGGGGTGCGGCTCCAGACCATCACCTCCTGAAGACGGCGCACGCACGCGACTGCCTGGACCTGGGTGCGAGCCTGAGTCCCGCTGCCAATGACCAGCATCACGGAGGCATCCGGCCGGGCAAGAGCACGTGTGGCGACGGCGCTTGCGGCGCCCGTCCGGATACGGCCCAGGTGGTCGGCCTCGATGAGCGCAAGCGGCGCGCCGTCTTCCCCGAAGAGCAGGCAGAAAAAGCGGGTGCCTTCCGGCAGGGAGGTATACGCCTTCAGCCCGTGGACCCCCGCATCCCGCAGGGAGCCGCCCATCAGGTGGAAGATCCCGCGGCGGGTCTTTGCCCTGCGGCGAGGAATACTCTCCCCTTCCCCGGCCGCGCAGGCAAGCATGGAGCGCTCGACGGCGGCGATTGCAGAAGGCATGTCCAGCAGGCGCAGCACATCCTGTTCAGTCAGATACAACATCGGGTCTTCTCCAGTACGCTGGTAGAGGCCGGGGCACTGCCGTTTACCTCCGCCAGCCATGTTGGCCCCTGCAGGGCGGCGAGCGCCACCGGGCGCCAATCTCGCGGCGGGGGACACCAGGGGATATCATGTGGCCGTGGTAGCGCGTGGAACGCCGCCGGAGCGGGAGGAAAGAGGGTGGGCGCTGGCAAAGTCTGATGCGTCTGCGGCGCAGCCGGTCGGAGCTGGCGGCGCCGCGCCACAATCCGAGATTTCCGGAGTCTTCCTGGACAGCCTATGAACTTCTGGCAACAGATCTCCTCGACACTTGACCGCGAACCTGGAGCGGCTCTGGCCATTCTGGCTGTGGCGGCGGCGCTGATGGCGCTTCTGCTCCTGTATCTGCTCGGGTCGGTGGTGATGCTGCGCAGGCGCTACTCTTTTCTGCTGCGGCACGAGGACACGCAGGATCTGGGAGTGGTCTTCGCCGCGCTTCAGCGGAAGGTGGAGGCGATGGAGGAGGATCTGAAGCAGCTCCGGGACGATGTGGCAGCCCTGCGCAAACAGGCGGACCGGTGCATCCAGAGAGTGGGGCTGGTGCGCTTCGATGCGTTCGAGGATGTCGGTGGCGAGCAGAGTTACGCACTGGCGCTTCTGGATGCGCACGACAACGGTGTGGTGCTTTCCAGCCTCTACAGCCGGACGGACTCGCGCACCTATGCCAAGGGATTGAGGGGAGGACGCGGCACGCACAACCTCTCGGATGAGGAGTTGCGCGCCATCCGGGAGGCAGGCGCATCCGGCGAGCCGCAGAAGGCGAGAGAGGAGCATTCCATCTGAACGGACAGAGCGGGAGGAGGATGGCGGCGTGAGAGCCGAGGAGCGCGCCCTCATCGAGCGCTGCAGGCAGCACGACCTGGAAGCGTTCGATGAGCTCGTGCGTTTGTACGAGCGGCGCATCTTCAACTTTGCCCTGCGCCTGAGCGGCAACCACCACGATGCCGAGGACATCACGGTGGAGACGTTCATTCGCGTGTTCAATGCCATCGCCAACTTCCGCGGGGACGCCACCTTCAGCACCTGGTTGTTCAGAATCGCCCACAACGTTTTTCTGGATATGAGGAAAAAAGAGAGGGCGCACCCTCACACCTCGCTCCAGGACGTGCTGGAGCTGGATGAGTCCGAGGTGACGCGTCAGGTGGAGGATCCTGCCCCCCTGCCGGAACGCATGGCCGAGGACGCGGAGCTGAGCCAGATCCTGCGCCGGGCGATTGACGAACTGCCGGACTACCAGAAGACGATGGTGCTTCTGTATCACACCCAGAACAAGTCTTATGAAGAGATAGCGGAGATCATGCACCTGCCGATCGGCACGGTGAAAAGCCGCCTGAACCGGGCACGGATTGCTCTGAAATCGAAACTGGAACCCTTGAGGGAACTTTTCGAGAGGTGACGCAGTCACGGAATTGGGTTGCGGGTGAAGACCTCTTCAGCCGCATCTCAAGCGCCGCCGCCTGTGAGCGGCGCGGGTCGGGCTAAGCGCAGGGTGGACTGACACAAGGGATTATCGGCGTTTCATGAACTGCGAGACAGTCCGGGAATATTTCTCTGATCTGGTCGAAGGAAAAGTCGAACAGGCATTCAGAGTAGCGCTGGAGAATCACTTCCGGTCGTGCGAAGCGTGCGAGGAAGAATTCGCCGCGTTTCAGCGCGCCTGGGATATGCTGGAGTCTATCCCCTGGGTGGAGACTCCCGCCCACCTGCACGGCCGCATCATGTCTGCCGTGCGTCAGTTGAAGGCCGAGCAGGAAGCGGAGCGCCGTCCGGCCTGGCAGGGTTGGTGGGACCGTCTCACTAGGCCCGTCAACCAGAAGGCCAGCCTGGGCTGGTCGCTGGCTGCGGCCGCGGCCATTGTTCTTGTGGGCATCGCGGTGCAGGTGGGCCCGAACGGCATCTCCATGTGGCTGTCCCCCGCCGTGAAGGTCTCTCAGGTGACGGCTCAGGACAACCTGCTGGCGGCGCAGGTCATTCCGGATGCGGTTGCCTCCAAGGATGGGACGGAGACGGTGACCATCTCCGTCAAGAGTCCGAAGACGGACGTCCGGGTCCGGGTGTATGCTCTGGAGAACCGCTCCGCCGCCGGCTGGCAGCCCTGGATGCTTTCTTCCCTGACGCCTGCGAACGGCCTGACGCTGGTGGCTGATACGGAGGTCGCGCGTTCACCGGTGGCGTCAGAGGTGTTCTCGCGCAAGCTCCAGCGGGATCGCAGCCGGGGAGTGGATGTCCTGCTGGTCCGTTTGACAGCCGGAGGGTCGTCGCGATCACTGGCCATCTTCCGGCCTACTAGCCCCGGTCTGGAGCCGAAGGCAACCCCGGCCCGCCAGATGGATGCTCTGTGCAGCGCGGTGTATGAGGTCGCCCGTTGCCATCAGAACTTCATCGTCTGCGAGGCGGGAATGGACAGGATAGTGCGGCTGGAGCAGGGCAGCGACTCCACACTGTATTCGCTGGATGACCTGGCCCGTCAGGCCGGTCTGGTGATGGACGTGCTGCCGAACGGGGTTTACACTCTCACGCAGCAGTAACTGCTTCAATCTCGAAGGGAAGGTTTACCGCGCAAGGCCACCAGCAGCAACAGCAACCTCCCTGGCAGGAAGGAGAGCCCGGACGGGCTCTCCTTCGCCGGTTTTGGAAACCGCGAATCAGGGGAGAGACTTGGTGACGACGATGGAAAGGTCGTCCGGGACGGTCACGTCATAGCGCATGACAGCGTCTATGACGGCGTCGGCGATATCCCGCGCAGGCTCCCGGCGATGATCCCACACCACCTGCTTCAGGCGATCCGTGCCGAACCGCCTGTCGGAACCGGCCTCGGTGATGCCATCCGAGGCGAAGACAAGGATGTCGCCGGGGTGCAGGACTTCCTGGCGCTCGCTGTAGCTGGTTGCCCCCAGCACTCCCAGCACAGGACCCGTCGGCTCGATGTCGTGAAACCCGTCCGCACGCGCGATAAACACCGGGGAATGCCCCGCGTTCACCAGCCGGATGACGCGGGTGACGGGGTTCAACCAGCCGTAGATCATGGTGACAAGGATGTCGTTGGGGGTCTCCTTGACCAGCACCTGATTGGTCCGCTCCATCACCTCCTGAGGAGATGAGGCTCCACGGTAGTATCCGCCTGAGATGAACTTGACCGCAGCGACAAGGGTGGCTGCTCCGATGCCGTGACCGGAGACGTCCGCCAGCTTCATGGTGATGGTCTGGTCCTGGGGGTAGTTCTTAATGCTCCAGTAGTCCCCGCCCACCTCCTCCGCCGGAACCAGGCGTCCAGCAAAGTCGAAACCCTCCACCTGCGGAATGGTCTTGGGGAGCAGATGCTGCTGGATGCGCTTGGCGATGCGCAGCTGCTCTGTCAGGCGCTGGCGCTTCTCCTGACGGATGTCCGAGCGGAGCTGCTCGACGAACGCCTCCCAGAGCGCGTCCCCAACAGCGATGAAGAAAGTCATCACGGGCGGGATGGCCTCCGGGCAGTCGGCAAGCTCCGCGTTGATCCGCTCCATCAACAGGTCGCGGTAGAAATAGACCGCTTCTCGGCGGTCCAGGCGCTCGGTGAGGCGACGGCCTATCTCCGAGGCCAGGCGATAGGCATCGCGAGGGATCTGCGCACCACCGCTCTCCACGAACTCGCAACAGGCGACCACGAGCTCCCAGAC
>JBBFLP010000173.1:0-7150 GCA_037478975.1 Armatimonadota bacterium | reverse complement strand
GCGGATGCAGGGTGTTGCGGGGATCAGGCGGAGGCTCGGCCCGGGCGAGGCCAGCTTCGGCGGATGGATGCAGATCGGGCATCCGGCTGTCGCTCAGATCCTGGCGGGCGCCGGGTTGGACTGGGTGGCGGTGGACCTGGAGCACGGGGCGGTGGACATCTCGCAGTGCCTGGCGCTGGCGCGCATCCTGGAGGGTGGGGGATGCGTTCCCCTTGCCCGCATTCCGCACAACGACCGCATCTGGATCCGGCGGGCGCTGGATGTGGGCTTCAGGGGGCTTATCGTCCCGTTGGTGAACGACGCCGGTGAAGCGGCCTTCGCGGCGCGGATTGCGAAGTATCCGCCGGAAGGCGAGCGCGGGATCGGCTTTGCCCCGGCCAACGATTTCGGCGACCGCATCTCGCCGGGCTGTCTGGCCGATGCCAACCGGGCGCTGTCCCTGATCGTCCAGATCGAGACCGCGTCCGGCGTGGAGAATCTCGATGACATCCTGGATGTGCCGGACGTGGATGGCATCTTCATCGGTCCTTACGACCTTTCCGGCAGTTACGGCGTGCTGGGCGAGTTCGACCATCCCCTGATGCGGGAGGCCCGCAGGCGGTGTCTGGACGCCTGCCGTCAGCGGGGCAAACTTGCCGGTGTTCACGTGGTGCAGCCCGACCTGGATGAGGTCCGGGCGCGGCTTGCCGAAGGGTTCAACCTGATCGCCCTCAGTCTGGATGTCACGCTACTGCAGCACGGAGCGCGCGCACTGGCCGCCGCCGCCAGGGAAGCCGCAGGGGAGGGCGTGCGTTGACTCATCTGGTACCCGTCACCGCCCCCGAATACAACAAAGGTCAAGAGGTGTTCGAAAGTCTCTCGGGAGAGGATGTGACGTTCATATCCGCTGCGGATGAGGAAGACGCTCTCGCGGAGACTATCCGCCAGTGCGGCGCGAGGGCCGTCATCATCGGTGTCCGGAAGTATGAAGGGCCGCTTTACGAGGTCCTCCCGGCGGGGGGATTGATCGCCCGGTTCGGAGTGGGGCACGACGGTGTGGACAAGGCGCTGGCGGCATCGCGCGGCATCCTGGTCACGAACACGCCCGGCATGCTGGACGTGTCGGTCGCCGAGCACGCGATGGGGTTGGTCTGCGCGCTGGCTCGCGGGGCGCCGCGGCTATCCGCCGGTCTCAAGGCGGGTGATTGGGCCCCGGAGCGGGGGGTGGAGCTTCGCGGCAAACTGTTGGCTCTGGTGGGGTTCGGGCGCATCGCGAAGGAGACCGCGCGCATTGCGGCGATGGGCTTCGGGATGGATATTCTGGCCTGCGACGTGACGCCGCCTGCCGCACACGCGCAGTTCCTGGAGGACCTATCGGCTCGCTCCGGCGTGGGGGCTGCCTACACGACTTCCCTGGAGGAAGCCCTTGGGCAGGCGTCGTTCGTCAGTCTGCACGTCCCTCTCTTGGAAAGCACGCGCGGGTTGATCGGCGCCCGGGAGCTTGCCCTGATGCGCCCGGATGCCTTCCTGGTGAACACGTCCCGCGGCGGGATCATAGACGAGGATGCCCTGTTCGACGCGCTGGCCGAACGCAGGCTTGCGGGGGCGGCTCTGGACGTCTTCGAAAATGAGCCTTATGTGCCCCGCAGCCCCGGAAAAGACCTGCGGACGCTCGCGAACGCCGTCCTCACCCCGCATGTCTCCAGCAACACGGACATGGCTAACCGGCGGATGGCGGAGCGATGTGTCGCGAACGTCCGTGCGCTTCTGGAGGGCCGCCTGGAGGATCTGGACCGCGTCGGCTAGAACGTACAGGCGCGAGGTGTCCCTCAGCGGCGCACCCTGTGCTTGATGATGTCCGGGTTCGCCCGGATGCGGGCGGCAGCCTGCTCCATCAGATCCACACACTTCTCCGGCGTGATGTCTCCGTTCAGAAGCCGGCGCAGGGCGTCCTCGGCCTCCTTCTTCATCTCCGGATACCACTGAGCGTACTGCGCGGTCCAGATCTGCCGGGATTGCGAGTAAAGCTTCGCGGCGCCCTTCAGGTAGGGAGGCAGCTCCACTTCCTCGCTTCCGCGGATGCAAGTGAAAGTGTTCTTCTCTTTCACCCACTCCCGTGTGTTCTCCAGGCTGGTCAGGAAGCGGAAGAACTCGGCCGCCATTTCCGGATGCTTCGCCTTCGCCGGGATGATCCAGTCCTCGGTGCCGGTGCACAGCGCCGTGGGATCGCCCTTGCCCCCGGGGACGTAAGGCGTCAGCATGAACTCCATCCGGAACTCCGGGTGCGCGGCTATGTCGTCTTTCTGCTCACTGGCCAGCCAGGTCCCGCATGGGATGAACGCTGCTTTCCCGGCCACGAAATCCGACTGCGCCTGAGTGTGCGTCTTGCCGAGAGCTCCCTTCGCGAAGTATCCCCGGTCGCGAAGCTCGGCCACCATCCGGGCGGCCTGCAGGAAGGCCGGGCTCTTCCAGGCTCCCGGTTTCAGATCCTGCGCGTCGTTGAACGCGTCTATCCCGCCGATGGAGATCACCCACGGGAACAGGAACCCGCGCAGCATATAGTCCGGGTACTTCCCCTGGAAGGTGATGGGATCAACCCCCTTCGCCTTGATCTTTTCGCAGAGCTCCAGCAGCTCGGGGTAGGTGCGCGGCGGCTTCCAGCCATTCTTCTCGAACATCGCCGCGTTGTACCACCAGCTGAAGAGGTTGTTGTTGAAGGGAATGATGTAATACTTGCCCTGATAGCTGCCTTTTTCCAGCAGGGCTTTGTCGAAGGTGTCTTTCCAGGGGATGTCCCGGTCCCAGGCCTTCTTCTCCAGGAAGCGGTTCATCGGCATCGCCTGGTTCTCGGCCACCAGCTTCCAGTAGTCCATCCCCCAGCCGGGCCAGGTGAGGTCCGGCACCTCGCCGGAGACAAACCGGGGGCGGAGTTGTTCCCAGACCCGCGGGCTGCCCCAGAGCTTGATCTTCAGCGGCTTCTCCGCGCCGGGCGGGGTAAGGATGTCAGGGTGCTCCTGCTCGAACTGGCGGGCCTTGCGCTCGAAGAAGTCTATGCCGTAGCCGCCCTGAAAGACCGCGACCTCCAGCACCTCCTCCTGAGGCGCGCGGCCGCATCCGAACACCAGCCCCGCCAACACGGCGGCGGCAAGGGAAGCGATGATGTTGCTCTTGCGCATGCCGTTCTGAGCCCTCCTGATGATCCGGCGGAGAGTTCGGCGCGTCCGGCCGCGAGTCCTCTCCCCGCAGGAGGCCTTCATCTCAGAGGCGGGTGATGGCGTTGGCTCCCGAAACGATAAGAAGCCTGAAAGTCTGAGAGCCTTCGCGGAAGCAGGAGCTGATGCCGCGGACTCCAACCATCTCGCCGGGAGCCAGCCAGGGCGGCACGCCTCCCGAGACCCGCACTCCCGCATACCCCGAGGAGTCCGTCACGCCGCTCCCGTCCGAGACCACAAAGAAGCCGCCCCCCGGGTCCACGTAGGTCACGCGGCCCCATATGCGGACCAGCAGCCCGATGTTGCCCGTTCCCGAGCCGCCCGTGACCCCGGCCTGTCCGGCTCCGGTCTGAGCCTCGTGGAACCACGCGCCTCCACCCAGCGCGGCGTTCGAGACTCCCAGCGGCTCCGGAGCGGCTCCCTGCGCCGTCACACCCGCGACTCCTTCCAGGTAGCGTTCTCCCTCCGGCAGGGTGGCCATCGCGCCACCGGCTTCCACCCTGCTGCCTGGTGCGATCCCTTCGGCGGGCGCGAGCAGCCGCACCCGCAGACCGGCGGCTCTGCCGGCATCCTGCACCCAGAGCTGCGCGCCGGACATCTGGCTAACAACGGCGCCGGAGATCCCGGCGGATGCGCCGTCGGGGAGCAGTTTGGCTCCGGCGGGAGTAAGCCCTGCGTTTTCCACCACGGCGATGCCGTCGCTCCAGGGTGACCACCCGCCCACGTTGCCCGCTCTATCGCGGGCTCTCACCCTGCTGAAGTAGCTGCGCCCCGCCTCTCCCTGAATGCTGTGCGAAAGGATGTCGCCGATGTCGCCGGAGAAGACATCCGATGCGCCCGGAGTGGTGCCAACCTGAAGGTCGTACCCGGCCACCCCGCTGCTCCCTGGATCGTCCGGGGCGCTCCATTGGAACAGAATCGTGGGCGAGGTGGTGTAGACGCCTGCGTCGCTTGGCGCTGACGGCGCGGCAGGCGGTTCTGTATCCACCAGCACACCGGCGCTGACCGGGGAGAGGCCGCTGATATTTCCTGCGTTGTCCACCGCCTGGACGCGGCAGTAGTAGGTCTGCCCGCTCTGTCCCGTGATGGTCTTGCTGAGAGTATTCCCGACGCTTCCGTTGAAGACGTCCGACCCGCCCGGCGTGGTCCCGATCCTGCAGATATAGCCTGCTGTCCCGCTCAGAGCATCCGTCACGGCGTTCCAGGTGAAGGTGACCTGCGGATCGCCGGTGAATGGCGATGGACCGGACGGCTGCGCCGGAGTGGGAGGAGGAACGCGGTCCAGGACGATGGTGTCTGAGACGGGCGCGGATATATTCCCGTAAGTGTCACGGAACCGCGCAAAGACGGATCTTGTGCCGTCCAGGCTCACCAGGTTCCAGCTGCGCGTGGGCGCAAACGGCTCCCACGCTGTCCAGGAGACTCCGTTCTGGCTGAACTGGGCGGCCAGCACTCCGGAGTCGTCGGTGGCGGTCAGGTTGAGGGTCACCGCGATGTTGTTGGTAAACGGCGCGCCGCCATTGATCAAAACGGACCCGGAAGGAGGCGTTGTATCCGGGGAGGGAGACGTCGTCAGCTGGATCTCCTCGATTGCGATGCGTCCCGCGGAGGCGTTCGCCACCGGGTCCAGGCGGATGCGGGTGATGGTGCCTGTCCACTGGGTGCTTGAGCGCATATCCACGAAGTACTCCGTGAACCCCACGTCATTGGGAAACAGATTGAAGGTGACGGTGCGGGATTCGTCCCAGCCCGGCGCGGATTCTGTGGAGAAGAAGATCTGCCCCAGCGTCCCGGAACTGGCGTTGCGCATACGGATCCGGAGATAGCGGAAGCGCGAAGCGTCGGCGCGGATCTCAGGGGAGATGATGTACGGGTCATTGCCCGCGATGTCGAACTGCAGCGCCCCGCCGTTCACAGCCGGAAGCAGCACGTGGTTTGCCATGTCCCAGCCCTTGAAATACCCGGGCGTCCCGAAGCTCCATGTCAGCCAGCGGACGGCCGGGGATGGCTGGCTGAGATTCCCGGCGGAGTCATAGGCCCGGACCGTGAACCGGACATTCTCTGGATTGGCCAGCCCGGAGATGGTGGCCATCGGCTCGCGGACGTCGGCCACCTCTTGTCCGTCGGCATAGACTTTGTAGCCCTTCACGCCGAAGTCGTCGTAGGGCTCCTCCCACGAGAGGCGGCATGTGTCCGGGCCGGTGTAGCGCGCTATGCACACGCGCGACGGAGCCGCCGGCGGGGTGTTGTCCTGCCTCCCGATGACAAAGACCTGCATCTCCGTGTGCATCGAGAAGGATATGGTCACCGTCCCGTCAGGGTTCACCGTGTGGGTGGGGGTATCCGTTCCTTCCGGAGTGACGCGGTAGACCTGCTGCACCGGTATCCAGGATGGAACCGGGACCGTCACGGTGCCGGAGAGCGGGCTGATGCTGTAGTTGGGAGACCAGGGGAAGCCTGAGACGCTGTAGTTGTTGTTCAGCACAATGACGACGACCGCGTTCTCACCCACCAGGGAGCGTCCCAGCGCCCGCGTGGTGCTGAACGTCAGGTTCGGGATGGACTCTCCGTACAGGCAAAGGCTGCGGATCTGGCTGAGCTGCCTGCCCAGCTTGACGGCCTCCTGGAACTGGGCGGGATAGTTTGATGCAGTGTTCGGCTGGAGCACGAACCACAGGATGCCGCGGGAGCCGGTCATCACGTTCGCCCAGAACTGGTAGTTGACACCCCACGGCTCAGGCTGGCGGTTCCATGCGCTGCCTGCCAGCTGGCTCCAGTTCCACATGATCTTCGGTTCGGTGTTCAGCTTGAGCTGATCGCTGAACTCGATGGCCTCTTCCATCCGGGCGAAGCGGGTGATGCCCGTGCCGGGGATGTTGTTCGGCGCGTACATCACATAATGATCCTGCCCGATGATGTCCGGGATGTGCCCGTAAGCATTGAATGCGCGGGTGGTGTTCAGGTTCAGGAAGGAGGGGTGGGTGGGATCCGCCCAGAGGATGTCATTGCCCTCCTTGATCTGCAGAACGGGCACCCCGTTGAGGTCTGGCTCGTCACGCAGGAACCAGGCGCGGATGTCGGGGTTGCCGATCTGAGCCGCCACTACCGCCGGGTCCGGATATTTCGGCTCTCCCGTGTTGATGATGTTGAACGTGCGGATGAAGAACCTGTCGGCCATCTGCCGGATGGCCTGCCAGTCATTGCTGCCCGTGACGGTGTCGAGCAGTGCCTGCCGGGAGAGCTCCTGCCCTGCGTCGTTCGTCGCCATGCTGGAGCTCCAGGAGCCCACCGGGAACCATGGCTCCACCAGCCTGACCGGTGCGCCCACGGTCACAATCTCTCCTCCGATCCGTGTGGACCGCACGCGCACCGCCAGAGGGGTCAGAGGGGAAAGCGGGGCAGGGTAGGTGACCTTGGCGATTCCGACGCTGTTCGGTGCGATGACCGGCCCGCCGGCAAGCGTCATTGAGGCTGTCACGTCGTCGTTCAGAAAAAGCTGCGTCACCGTGTGGGAGACCGTGTCCAGATTGCGCAGGAACACATAGACCGTGCGCCAGTCCGGAGAGGGCAGCACTCCTCCGATGCGCAGTCTCGGAGTAGTCAGGGTGGCGGTCGCGGTGACCGGCTGACCCACCGCCGGCATGACCGTCACCGTAACGCTGCCCCCTTCCGTCAGCGGCGCGCCGGTGGCTTTTACGGTCGCTGTGGACACCCCTCCCGCGGGCACGACGGCCGGCCAGATGCGCCACCAGGAGATCGTTCCGTTCGTCTGCAGATCCTGCAACGGCGCGCCGTTGATCCGGACCTCGTTGACGGCGGCCGGCAGCGCTCCGGCATTGCGGACGAACACGAACATCACCCCGCCGTTGTCCACGGGGTAGTTCTCGTTATAGGCTTGGGAGTGTGTGGCGCGGTGGAACGAGATCTGCTCGATCGTCAGAGATGCCTCAGCAGGATGC
>JBBFLP010000172.1:0-7231 GCA_037478975.1 Armatimonadota bacterium | reverse complement strand
CCAGCAGGCCGATCGCAGGAAAGGCGAGCGTATGGTGCAGGATGAGGCGCGGTACCTGGGCGAGAAAGCGCGCGAGCTTCTGGAGGAGTATCAGCGGCTGCGCCCTGCGCATACTCTGCGCACGTTCGAGCAGGTGGAGCGCCTGTGGCGGGATGTCGTCCTGCCCGAGCTTCCCTCCTTCGCCACCATGCAGGATCTCTGGCCCGGACAGGAGCCGGTACCGGAGGATTCCGTCTGGTTCGAGAACTGGCGTGTCCCGGATGTGACCGCCACCGTATTCCGCACGAAGGAGAATGGTTGATGAGGATCGCTCTGGCTTCGGATCACGCAGGCTTCCGCTACAAGGAGAAGATCGAATCCTGGCTTCGCGAGCAGGGGCACGAAGTGAAAGATTTCGGGACACACTCGGATGAGCGGTGCGACTACCCGGATTTTGTGCGCCCGGCGGCGGAGGCCGTGGCGCGGGGAGAGTTCGACCGGGGGATCGTTCTGGGGGGCAGCGGCAACGGAGAGGCGATGGCGGCCAACAAGGTCCGCGGGATCCGTTGCGCGGTGGCCTGGAACGAGGAGAGCGCACGCCTTTCACGGGAGCATAACGACGCGAACGTCCTCTCACTGGGGGAGAGGCTCATTCCCGAGGACCGGCTTCTGGACATCGTGAGAGTGTGGCTGGAGACGCCTTTCGAGGGAGGCCGCCACATTCCCCGCATTCAGAAACTGGAGCCTGATGTTTCCGCAACCGGCTCGCAATAAAACTGGTAATTGTGCCGGTTTCTTTTGCCCGGGGTGCGGCATATAATTGTCAATGTTCCCGGGAGGAGATAGTTTCCCAGAATTTGCGACATATTCGCTTCTTGTTGGGCCTTCGCCGGGAAAAGAAAGGGAAAGCAGAGGGTGAGGCAGATGAGGGTGGCATTGCTTGCAGGGCTGGTGGTCCTTGCGCTGGCGCAGGCCTCCGTGGCCGGCCCCGGGCAATGGGTCTTCCTTGTGCACGGCGCGAACAGCGCCGGGGCGCTGCAGTTCACCGGAGCAGCCGGCTCCGCGTCTACCATCGCCATCTCCGCGTCCGTCTTCAACAACGACCCCTCTCACACGCTCAGTTTTGACGGCATCACGCTGAAGACGGACGACCTGGTTCCGCCCGATCCGGGGTTGTTTGCGCGCCTGTGGATCCCGGAGCCTGCTATGGAGATGCCGGAGGTCTTTCTGCTGCCCGCTTCCGGGAAGCGTGCGGGCATTGTGCTCGGGCATTTCGACCTCCGGGATGCGGAGCCAGGCACCTATACGTTCCACTTGATCGCGTCCGCCAGCTTTGACGGGGTCCAGGCCAACCCGCCGGAGATCATTTCTCCCCCCATCACCGTTCAGGTGGTGCCGGAGCCGGGAGGGCTGCTCGCACTGGCGGCCGGATTGGCGTCTTTAGCCGGTCTGCTCAGAAGACGCCGGTAGAGTAGCGCAGTAGATTTTTCGTCACGGGTGCCCTGCGGAAGGGCCGCCCCGGGAGAGAGGCCCGCAGCGTCCCGGCTGCGGGGAAGGGTGTAGAGGCGCGACTGTGTCCCCTTGTGCGCCGGCTGCCCGGGCTTCTTGCCGCACCCGCGCATTTCGGCCGGGCGGCTGCCGGATTTCACGGATCCGACTGATGGCCAGAGGTCTCTGCCGGGTGTGAACTCTCTGTGACGATTTGCGGGAGACGAAAGGGCTCTGCAGGTGATCGAGGAGAAGGAACGGATCAAGAGAAGCTGTCTGCCGGGGATGGCCATCGTGGCCCTGTTTCTGGCGCTCTGCTGCAGCGCGCCGGCGACCGGGCAGACCAGCATTACTTCTGTCAGCGCCAGCCCGTCCGCCTTCTATGCGGACGAGAATCAGACCACAACCCTGACGGCGGAAGGCACTCCGGGGGTTGCCACCCTGGCGATGCGCGTGACGCGCTCCGACCGGACCACGGTGGTCCGATCCTCCATCACGCTGACCGAGACATCTCCGGGCGTCTATTCGTGCGTCTGGAACGGGAAGAACGACAGCAATCAGCTCGTTGACACCGGCGTCTACAGCTTCCGTGTCTTCAACCTGGCCACCTCCAGCTACATCGGCCCGTGGGGAGATGTGGAGGTCATCAGCCGCAAGCCGCGCTTCATCTCCGCGGAGATCACCCCGTCGCCGTTTGTGCCGGACGGCACGGCGGCAAATGTGGTGCAGATCCGCATCCAGGCCACCCCGCTGGAGAGCGGCAATTACAAGTGGGGGATCTACAACAACTGGCTGGGGTGGATGGTGCATCAGGAGAATCTTCCGGCGCCCTCCTCGCCGGGGGTATATGAGGTTTCGTGGAACGGGGTTTCCCGTTACAACTACTCGGGCTATATGGGCTCGAACTACGGTGGATACGGAGAGGATCACTCCTACAACCAGAGTTATGTGGTCCTCTGGGGACCGGACGGCACTCAGTTAAGCTCTCCCGCCAGCGCTTATTTCAAGGTTCGCGGTGTCTGGGCTCTCAGCCGCGACAAGTCCCAGATTGAGCCGCGCTCCGGGGAGTTCGCCACCTTCACCGCCACCGGCTATGACGGACTGAGTCTGCTTGTGCGCATCACGCGCTCATCGGGTGGAGCGCTGGTGGGCGACTTTCCGATGACTCCTGTCGGCAACGGACAGTATGTCTTCAGCTGGAACGGGCGGAATGCCGCGAATGAGATCCAGCCGACTGGAGACTACCGGCTGCAGGTCCTCAATGCCGCGAGCGGCGTGCAGTATTACAACGCTAACAGTTCGCTGCGTCTGCTGTACACCGTGGACGCCATCTCCGTCGTCCCCGACCCGTTCAGCCCCAACGGGACGGGAGAACCGGGCCAGACAGCCACCATCACTGTAAATGCCGCCGCCGGGCAGACCGGTCTGAAATATGGCATCTACAACAACTGGCTGGGCTGGATGGTGTATCAGGAGCCGCTCCAGGAGACGGAGACGCCAGGAGTCTATCGAGTGACGTGGGACGGCGTGAGCCGCTACAGCTCCAGCGGGCTCATGGGCAACACCTACAGCGGCTACGGGGAGGACCACAGCTCCAACCGTTGCGACGTGGTGGTGTGGGATGCTAACGGCCAGGAGTCCATCGTCCGCGGTTACTTCAAGGTCCGGGGGGTGGACCGTCTGGAACGTGACAGATCCTCCTTTGCCGCCGTGACCGGCAATGTCACGTTCACCGCCCGCGGCTATTCCGGCTTCAACGTACGGATCCGGATCTACCGCAACAACCCGTCCACGCTTGTGCGGACGGCGATGATGACGGACAACGGTGATGGCACCTACACCTTTGTCTGGAACGGGACTGATGACGGCGGGCAGGCCGTAGCCCCGGGAGCTTACACGGCTTACATTTATAATGCCGCCAGCGACCGCCGCTATTACCCGACAGTGGGGGTGAACATCACGTTCTCGGTCTCCGCCATCACCGTTGACCCTGACCCCTATTCCCCGGACGGCACGGGTTCTCAACTGGCCACCATCACCGTTCAGGCTCCGCCCGGTCTGACCGGCTTGAAGTACGGCATCCAGAACAATTGGCTGGGCTGGATGGTCTACCAGGAGCCGCTCCAGGAGACCGGCACTCCGGGTGTCTATCAGGTGACGTGGAACGGCGTTAGCCGCTACAGTTACAGCGGGCTAATGGGCAACACCTACAGCGGCTACGGCGAGGACCATAGTTCCAACCGCTGCGAGGTGGTAGTGTGGGACGCCTCCGGCGTCGAATCGCAGGTCCGGGGCTCCTTCAAAGTCCGGGGGATTGACCGCCTGGAGCGGAGCACCGGTTCGTTCAACCCCCGGAGCGGCGCGACAGTCACGTTCACGGCGCGGGGCTATTCCGGCTTTCCGGTGCGCATCAGGATCTACCTCAACAGCCCGTCCACGCTGGTCCGCACAGCGATGATGACGGACAACGGGGACGGGACCTACACGTACGTCTGGGACGGCAGGAACGATTCCGGCGAGTATCAGAAGCCCGGAGGATACACGGCCTACGTCTACAACGCCGCGAGCGATGTCCGGTATTATCCGACCCAGGGAGTCAGCATACAGTTCGACGTGGACTCCCTGACCGTGGACCGGGATCCCTTCACGCCGAACGGCACCCCTGAGGACTTGGTGACCATCACGGTCAACTCCGACCCGGGACAGAGCCTGCAGTATTACATTGACCACGAGTGGCTCGGCACCTCTCTGAACTGGACCGCCCTGACCGAAGTGTCCCCGGGCGTTTACCGTGGCACATGGGACGGCGTGCAGCGCTCTTCCTACGAGGGGTACATCCCCGCGCACTCCAGTTACCGGGCCCGTGTCCTGGTGCGCAACGCGGACAATGTCCAGGCTCAGACCACCCGATATTTCGCCGTCCGCGGCGCGCATGGCATCACCACGGCCGCAAACGAGTTCACTCCCGGCGGCGGCAACGTCCTGAACATCACCGTCCCGGGCCAGCCGGGGTTGGATCTGGATGTCTGGGTGACCAATGTGGCCACGGGAGTGGTGACCCGCAAGATCCAGCTTGTGGAAGCAAGCGGCACCTACACCGCCGCGTGGGACGGCAAGGACGAATACGGCAACTATGCCGGAGCTGGGAACTTCCGCCTGCGTCCGTACGCCAGAGCCGGTCAGAAGCCGTATTACCACTACAAAGACGTCACCGTGCGCCCCGCTGTCTTTAGCGTGGAGGCCAACCCGGATCCCTTTGCGCCGACCGGGGCAAATCAGGTCACGCTGACCCTCCGGGCGGATGCCGGTCAGGCCGGCCTGTATGCCCGGATCTTCGCGCCTTCCGGGTCGTATGCCCAGGTGTCGTTCACTGAGGTCGGCTCTGAGGGCACTTACGTGGCCCAGTGGGACGGGCGCATCAGCGGCGACCTGGCCTCCGCCGGCGTCTATACCATCCGCGTCTACACCTCCGCGGGGGTGCAATTCCCGCAGACGGGCAGCCTGACCGTCGCTTCCGTCACCGGCTTGTCGCTGAATCCGAACCCGTTCGAGCCTGGCGATGGCCGTACGCTGACCATTACCGCTCAGGTGGGCGGAGGGGTGTCGCTGGATCTGGAAGCGCGCATCGGTACATTGAAGACGTTGCCTCTATCTCCTGACGGAAGCGGGGCGCACACTGCGGTCTGGAATGGCGAAGTGTCGCCCGGCGTGTTCATCCAGGCTGGCCAGCACACGGTCTATCTCTACAACAGTGTCACCGGGCAGCGCTACACTCCCACAGCCACGCTGAACATTGTGGACAACACGCCGCCTTCGGTCTTTATCACTGGTGGCCCGTCGGAAGGGAGCACGGTGCTCGGGAACGTCACGTTCGTCTGGAGCGGTTCCGACAACGTGACCCCGTCGTCACAGCTTGTCTATAGCTACCGGATGGACGCCGGTGAATGGTCCGCGTTCTCCGGCGCAACCAGCGCCGCGTTCACCCTGGCGGACGGCCCCCACACTTTCAGCGTCCGGGCCAGGGATCTGGGGGGCAATGTTACAGCCACCCCGCCGGTCCGGTCGTTCAACGTGGATAACAATCCCACCGGGACGTTGAGGGTCCAGGTGGTGACCAATGGATCGCCCGCGAAGAGCATCAGCGGGGCCACCGTGCGCGTGACCGGCGGCCCTGCCAGCGTGGACCGCTCGGCGGTCACCGGCGCAGACGGAGTGGCCACTTTCGCCGACCTGCGGGCGGGCGAGTATGCCATAACAGCGACGAAAGCCGGACTGGAGGACGCAAGCGGCACGGGTCAGGTGCTGAGCGGCCAGATCTCCACCGCCACCATCGTGATGGCGGGCGGCCCCAGTGTTCTGCTGAATGGAGACTTTGAGGAGCCGGCCATCGGTTCGGCGTGGGCTGTCTACGGTTCCGGCCAGACCATTCCCGGATGGACGGCGGGCGGTCTGGGGGTGGCCCTCATCCGCAGCCACTGGCAGCCGGCGCGGGGCGCCCAGTCGCTTGAGCTGAACAACCACCAGGCATCCGGCGCGGGCTCGGTACGCCAGACCGTTACCGCTCAGCCTGGACGCCTGTATCATCTGCGCTTTGCGCTCTCAGGCCAGCCGGACGCCGGCCCTGCTGTAAAGCGGGCGAACGTCTGGTTCGGCGGAGATCTGGTAGACTCGCCCACGTTCGACGTCACGGGCAAGTCGCTGTCGAACATGGGCTGGGTGTACAAGGACTACTGGGTGCGGGCGCTGTCGGGTCAGGTGGACCTGGTCTTCGAGGGCGTGACGCCGGCGACCGGCGACGGCGGCCCCGCCATAGACAACGTGACGCTGAAGCCCGTCGCGGAGCAGGATCCGGTTCCGTTTGACGTCTCCGTCCGGGCCCGCGACATTACAGTCGCGCCGGACTCTCCGGTCATGTCCGGCCAGACGGTCACCGTGAAGGCGCTGGTGCGCAACCTCTCGGATGAGTCCGGCATCGCGAACGTGACCCTCATGGCCTCGGACGGTGTGAATACCTTCAATGCTGGCACGGTGGAGGGTCTGAACGTGGCCGCCTGGTCCAGTGCAGAGGCCCAGTTCCAGGTGGACACTACCGGCCTGAGCGGCACATACATTTTCACCGTTACCATCACGGCGTCCACGCCTCAGGACAGCGTGCCCGGCAACAACAGCGCCACATCGGACAATGTCATCATCACGTCCGTTGTGCCGGTATATTACGGGTACAACCCTAACGACACCGGCCAGTTGCGGCTCCTGGCATTCTCGGACGGCACCTCGTTCGAGGTCTGGAACCTGGACAACATGACTGCGCCGGTGCGAAGCGGCTCATTGGACAGAGGCCAGTCGGACTTCTACGCGCTGGGCTCCATCCGCAACTTCAAGGTGCACGCCAACAAGCCGATGTTCGTGCACCTGGGATACGACTGCTGCAACTTCGGCGGCAGCTACTTCTATCCGGCGCTGGACGGCTTCAACAGGGTGGGGACGGATTTCATCATCCAGATCCCGGTCCTCTCGGGCACCAGCGAGTTCGTCATCTGGGCGTATGATGACGCCGAGGTGACCATCAGCAGGCCGGATCCGGCGGATCCCACCAGGACCATCCCGGTGGCGGGTCCGCTGCAACTGGAGAAGTATGGCCGATGGGAGACCACGGGAAGCCCGCTTGCGGCCGGGACGATGTATTACGTCAGGAGCCGTCCTCCCGCTTCCAACCCCGTGTCGTCCGCGCGGATCGCCCTCCAGATGAATACCGGCAACGGGA
>JBBFLP010000171.1:0-7257 GCA_037478975.1 Armatimonadota bacterium | reverse complement strand
AGGATGGCGTTGGAGCGGTCGGAGTTCAGCTCACCGTAGGTCTCGTAGGCGAGCGTGATTGGCCCCAGCTCCTTGCCGCTGGCAAGCCGCAGGGGGCCGGGGAAGGTGAAATACTGCGTCTGGACCAGTCCCACGCTTCCGGGAGCGGTCTGAACGTCTGTCTGATCTAGCATCGGGATGGCAGGGGCCGGGACGCAGTTGCCGCCCCGGCCGCTTCGGTCATTCGATTATAGTCCATCCCGCAGAAAAGCGGCGCCGCACTCAGATGCGGGCCGCCTGCAGGGCCTGCTCGATGTCCGCGATGATGTCGCGCACGTCTTCGGTGCCGATGGAGAGGCGGACATAGTCGTCGGTGACACCGGTCTCCGCCTGCTCCTCCGGCGTGAGCTGCTGATGCGTCGTGCTGGCCGGATGGATGACCAGGCTCTTGGAGTCTCCCACGTTGGCAAGATGCGAAAGCAGCTTGCAGGCGTCCACGAACCGGATGCCGGCCTCTTTGCCGCCTTTGATGCCGAACCCGATGATGGCTCCGCAACCGTCCGGCATATACTTCTTCGCGAGCTCATATGAGGGATGACCCGGCAGGCCGGGATAGTTCACCCAGCTGACCTGTGGATGCTGCTGCAGCCACTCCGCCACCTGCTGCGCATTGCGGCTGTGGCGCTCCATACGGAGGTGCAGCGTCTCCAGCCCCTGCAGGAACAGGAAGGCGTTGAACGGAGAGAGGCACGGTCCGAGATCCCTCATCAGCTGGACGCGCATCTTCACGATGTAGGCCAGCGGCCCGAGGGCCTCCACGTAGTTCACGCCGTGATAGCTGGGGTCGGGAGTGGTGAGCCCGGGGAAGCGCCCGCTGGCCTTCCAGTCGAACTTGCCGCTATCCACCACCACGCCGCCGATGCTGGTGCCGTGCCCGCCGATGAACTTGGTCATCGAGTGCATGACGATATCCGCCCCCCACTCGAACGGACGCAGCAGAGCGGGCGAAGGCAGCGTATTGTCCACAATGAGCGGCACTCCGTTCTCGTGAGCGATGGCGGAGATCTTCTCGAAGTCCGGGATGTCCAGCTTCGGGTTGCCCAGCGCTTCCACGAAGAACGCCTTCGTGCGGTCCGTCACCGCGCGGCGGAAATTCTCCGGGTCGGCCGGGTCCACGAACTTCACCGAGATGCCGAACTTCGGCAGAGTGTAGTGAAACAGATTGTAGGTGCCGCCATACAGGCTGGTGGCGGATATGACCTCGCCGCCGGCCTCGCAGATGTTCATGATGGCAAGGCTGCAGGCGGCCTGCCCGCTGGAGGTGACCAGTGCCCCCACTCCTCCCTCAAGCTGCGCGATCCGCTGCTCCAGCACGTCCCAGGTGGGGTTCATGATGCGGGTGTAAATGTTGCCGGACTGCTCCAGAGCGAACAGGCTGCGGGCGTGCTCCACGCTGTCGAACACGTAGGAGGTGGTCTGATAGATGGGCACCGCGCGCGCCTTGGTCACGGGGTCCGGTGTCTGGCCCGCGTGCAGGGCCAGCGTATCGAATCTGAAGTCTGCCACTGTCTGGTTCACTCCTTACCGAAGAGCTGCGGCAGGTCGGGGAGGGATCTCCCGCGCTGACCGGCCGGAAGAAAGTATACCTAACCGACCGGATTTGTGCCAATTGCCGCCTGATCCGGCGGCGTTGACTTGGCGCGGCCGCAATCCGTATAATGGCGCGGCGGCGCGAAAGACCCGGCGCAGGGCTTTCGCGATCGCATGGGAGCATGCCGGTTCTCCATATCCATCCCGTCCGCCACCGGCAGCGCCTGGCGCGGCGGCGGGGAGCAACGGAGGCACAGACAGTCAAGTGGCCAGCGTCACTCTGAGAAACCTCAGGAAGACCTTCAAGAACGTCGTTGCCGTCAACGACCTGAACCTGGAGATCAAAGACAAGGAGTTCCTGGTGCTTGTCGGGCCGTCGGGATGTGGAAAGACCACCGCCCTGCGGCTCATCGCGGGACTGGAGGAAGCCACCTCCGGCGAGATCCTCATCGGGGACCGGGTGGTCAATGATGTGTCCCCCAAAGACCGGGACATCGCCATGGTGTTCCAGAACTACGCGCTTTACCCTCATATGAGCGTGTACGACAACATGGCGTTCGGGCTGAAGCTGCGCAAGGTCCCGAAGGATGAGATCCGCCGGCGTGTGGAAGAGGCTGCGGACCTGCTGGGTCTGCGGGATCTGCTCCAGCGCAAGCCCAAACAGCTTTCCGGTGGACAGCGCCAGCGCGTGGCGCTGGGACGGGCCATCGTCCGGGAGCCGAAGGTGTTCCTGATGGACGAGCCGCTTTCCAATCTGGACGCCAAGCTGCGGGTGCAGACCCGCGCGGAGCTCATCAAGCTGCACCGGCGGCTGGGGATCACCACCATCTACGTCACCCACGACCAGGTGGAAGCCATGACCATGGGTGACCGGATCGCGGTGATGAAGGACGGCGTGCTGCAGCAGCTGGACACTCCGCTGGGGCTTTACCACAACCCGGCGAATATGTTCGTGGCGGGCTTCATCGGGACGCCCAGTATGAACTTCCTGAACGCAACGCTGGAGAGCGCGGACGGGGGAGCCATCATCAACGCCGGGGCCTTCCGCGTGAAAGTGCCTGCGGACAAGTACGACCGGGTGAAAGACTACATTGGTAGAAAGGTGATCTTCGGGATCCGGCCGGAGGACATCTTCGACAGTTCGCTCAAGAACCCGGTGGAGGCCACGCCCGAGAACACGGTCCAGGCCGTGGTGGACGTGGTGGAGCCGATGGGCTCCATCATCACGGCTTATCTGACGCTGGGCGAGCACTCGGTGGTCGCGACGCTGGACGCCAACTCTAAGGCGAAGGAGCTGCAGCCGATCGAGCTGGTCTTCGACATGGAGAGCACCCACGTGTTCGACCCGGACACGGAGGTGGCGCTTTACTAGGGAAGAGCCTGCCAGGGGCAGGAAGGCAGGGCCCGGGGCCGGCACCCGATGAGGATGACCGGCCCCTCAAAGACAGCCCTGCCCCCTTTTGGCGCCCGGCTCGCGAGCAGTCTCATAGCCGAGACTGCCGTTCCACCGATCCCTCGCTTATAAAGGTAACCGCCGGGGCTGTCACCTTCTGTCAGTCTTTTGGCGGTGCGGAACTTTTTCCGGGGGATTTTTCGCGCGGCGGCGCTCCCATAGCGCCTGCAACGGAAACCCGAAGCGCCCGCGGTCCCGTAGTGAACACGCGGGCGTCCTGGAAGGGTCTAAAGAGCGGGGCGCGGGGCACGCTGAGGCGGCGCTTCCGGTAGCCGGTTGACTGATGCCCCGTCCGCGGATAGCATGAAACGCCACACTGCTTCAGAGAGGAGCATCTGTATGCCTGATATGAAGGCCAGATCCATTTACACGGCGGCAACCGTTCTGCTGGCCGCCTTGCTTTTGCCGGGCGCGATACCGGCGGCCGGAGACGAGAACGCTCCGGCGGCTCAGAAGCCAAAGATCACTGTGGAGAGCCCGGATTCCACGGTGGTCGCGACGGTCAACGGCGAGCCCATTACCAAGGGCGAGCTGATGGAGGCGATGTGGGGACGCTACGCCATCCCCACCCTGACGGATCTCATTGACAAAGTCGCCATCCGCCAGGCGGCCCAGAAGGCCGGGGTGACCATTGAGCCCGCCGATCTGGACGCGAAGGTCAACGAGTTGAAGGACCGGCTGCCACCGGGAATGACCTTCGAGCAGTTTCTGGAGCAGTACAACATCACGGAAGAGCAGCTGCGCAAGGAGCTGGAGACCAGCGTCTACATCGAGAAGGCCGCCGCAAAGAACATCAATGTGACCGACCAGGACCTGGCCGGATACATCAAGGCCCGCCACATCCTGATCTCAACCCAGCAGCCCGGCGCCACCGCCGAGGAGCGGGAAAAGAAAGAGCAGGAGGCCAAGGCCAAGCTGGAGCAGATCGCCGCGGACATCAAGGCCGGCAAGACCACCTTCGAGCAGGCCGCGAAGGAGTTCTCGGACGATCCCGGCAGCAAGGACCAGGGCGGCGATCTGGGGTTCTTCAAGCGTGGGGTGATGACGCAGCCTTTCGAGGAGGCGGCATTCAAGCTGAAGGCCGGTGAGATGTCCGAACCGGTGAAGACCACCTACGGCTACCATCTCATTCTGGTGGAGAAGCTGGGCAAGGACGCGGAAGGTCAGGAGCGCGCGGATCTGATCGAGCGCATCCGGCAGGAGCGGCTCCGCCCGGAGATGACCGCCTGGTACCTGAAGGCCAAGCAGGAGGCTCAGGTGGAACGGGCTCTCGGCGAGCAGCCCAAGCCGCCGACGCCGCCTCCCGCGATGGAGGAGAGCCAGCCGGAAACCGGCGGGCAGGATACTCCTCCTCCGCCCCCGCCCGCGCCCGAGTCCAACTGACGGACCGGCTTCCGCAGGACGGCCGAGCATATTAGGGCCGGGAGCCACGGTGGCTCCCGGCCTTTGTTCATCTGAGCGACCGGAGGACTGCTCGGACCGCGAAATCCGGGCAGGCATCCGGCGGATGAGAGAGGAAGTATCTTGTTGCGGCCGGCAGGGCGGCGTGCGAACGCCCCCTGCAAAAGAGCACAAATACGGCCGCGCACGAGACGGACGCAAGAGGGACAGCTATGGCAAAGACAGTGAATGTGGGGCTGATCGGCTACAAGTTCATGGGAAAAGCCCACAGCCAGGGCTTTAGGGATGTGCCTTTCTACTTCCCCGACGTGAAGGCCGTCCCGGTGATGAAAGTCATCTGCGGACGTGACGAAGAGGGCGTCAGCCAGGCGCAGAAGCAGTTCGGCTGGGAGAGCTACGAGACGGACTGGCGCCGGGTGGTGGAGCGGGATGACATTCAGCTGATAGACATCTCCACCGGCAACAATGTGCACGCCGAGATGGCCATTGCCGCTGCGGAGAAAGGCAAGCACATCTTCTGCGAGAAACCGCTGGCCATGAATGTGCGCGAGGCGCGCGCGATGGTTGAGGCCGTGAAGAAGGCCGGCGTCATCAACATGGTCAACTTCAACTACCGCGCCGTGCCCGCCATCCGGTTCGCCAAGCAGCTCATCGAGGAAGGGCTGATCGGGCGCGTGTTCCACTGGAGAGCGTTCTATCTCCAGGACTGGATCATAGACCCCGGATTCCCGCTGGTGTGGCGGCTGCAGGGAGATGTGGCCGGTTCCGGCTCGCACGGAGATCTGGCGGCGCACTCCATTGATCTGGCGCACTACCTGGTGGGCGAGATTGACGAGGTGGTGGGGCTGCAGGAGACGTTCATCAAGCAGCGCCCGAAGCTGGCCCGCACGACGGGCGGACTCTCGGCTGCCGCCGCTGAGGAGATGGGCGAGGTGACGGTGGACGACGCCAGCCTGTTCCTGGTGCGCTTCAAGAACGGCGCGGTGGGCTCGTTCGAGGCCACGCGCTTCGCCGCCGGGCATCGCAACGGCAATATGTGGGAGATCAACGGCGAGAAGGGGTCGCTTCGCTTCAACGTGGAGCGCATGAACGAGCTGGAATACTACGACCACACCCAGCCGGGCGACCGGCAGGGCTTCCGGGTCATACAGACCACGGAGAGCTCGCATCCGTGGATGAGCGCGTGGTGGCCTCCGGCGCACATCATCGGCTGGGGACAGACCTTCACGCACCAGATCTACGAGCTGATGAACGGCATCGCGGACGGTGTGAACCCGCACCCGGACTTCGAGGACGGCCTGAAGTGCCAGATGGTGCTGGAGGCGGTCACGAAGTCGGCGCAGGAGCGGCGCTGGGTGAAGGTGGACGAGGTCTAGCCACCGGCGGCCAACCTTTCCGTAAAACCAGAGGGGCCGGGCGCGGCGCGCCCGGCCCTTTGGCGTGTCTGCCCGGAAATCTCCCCTGAGAAGACTGTCAATTCTGCCAGTATGAAAGGGGCCCGCCGGTCCGTTACCATGGAATCACCGGCCCGCCGTGCAAGCGCAGGCCGGCACAGCAGAAAGGACCGGCATTGCGAAACGAAAGGGCAAACGTCAAGGCGCTGGAGGTGGGTGATATCCGGGGCCTGTGCCCGGAAAGCGTGATGCTTGTACTGATCTGCGTGGCGGACGCCGTCTCCACGCTGTTTCTGGTGGGACGCGGACTGGCCACCGAGGCGAACCCCCTGATGGCCTGGTGTCTGGAGCGGGGCGCGCTGGTCTTCCTGACCGTGAAGGCGGCGTCCTTCGCCCCCTTTGTGGCGATGTGCGAGATCTACCGCCGCCGCAACCCGGTGACCGGCAGGCTGTTCATCCGCGTGGGGTTCTGGGCTTACCTGCTGGCTTATCTCCTGCTGGTGCTCGTGGTGAACCTGCGATCCCTCTGAAAGGGGCCGCCCGGGTCTCACGGGTTCAGGCGGGAGCGCAGCAGATCCCTCTGCCGGTCCGTGAGCTCCACAGCCGGAGGACGCACGAAAGTGCGGGGCATCCCCGCGAGCTCCAGCGCATACTTTGTGGCCGCGCGGGGCGGCAATCCTTCGAACACCCGGGTGAGCGCTGTGACGATCTCCTGGCGCGTCTCGGCATCCCCCCTGCGCTCCCGGTGAGCCTTCCACACCTGCACCACCGCATCCGGGAAGACGTTCGCCACGCCGCTGATCAGTCCGGAGCACCCCAGCCGCAGGGCGGGAAGATGCTGGGTGTCCGTCCCGCAGAATATCTGCAACCGCGGAAAAGATGTCACCAGTTCGCGCGTGACGTCCAGATCGCCTGAGGAGTCCTTCACCCCGATAATTCGCCGGTGACCCTTGAGAGCCCGGAGAATGGACGGAGTGACGGGAATCTCCGTGCGCCAGGGGATGTTGTAGAGGATGACCGGAACGGCGGAGGAGTTGGCCACCCGGCGGAAGTACTCGATGACGCCCTCCTCCGACGCTGTATGGTCGAAGAACGGAGGCGGAACCAGCAATGCCTCGGCCCCGGCTTTCCGGGCCGCGTGCGAAAGCTCGATGCATTCGGCCAGGCTGCTGGTGCCGGTGGCCACGATAAGGCGAAGGCGGCCCCGGTGCTTACGGGTAAACTCGATGAGGCGGCGCTTCTCGGTCAGTGAGAGGGAATGCCCCTCGCCGTTGGTCCCGCAGATCACGATGCCGTCCACGCCGGAGGCGCGCTGGAAGGCAAGGTGGCGCTCCATCCAGCGGAGGTCCAGGTTCTGCCTGGAGTCGAACGGTGTGACAACGGCTGTGAAGACTCCCTGGAGTCTTTTTCTGCCGAACATGGCTTCAGCCTCCCGATAAT
>JBBFLP010000170.1:0-7338 GCA_037478975.1 Armatimonadota bacterium | reverse complement strand
CGGCTTCTGTCTGCTTTTTTCTGATGGCCGCCTGCGTCTGGAGCAGCATGAGGACCGACATCACCAGCAGGAAGGCGCCGAAGACTCCTTTCAGAGTCCCTGCGTTCAATGCGTTGGCGATGCGGCTTCCTGCGATGCTTCCCGGAATGCCTCCCAGCGCAAGTCCCGCCGCTCCTCCCAGATCCACGTGCCCCAGCCGGTAGTGGGTGCGCGCGCCGGAAATGGCTGTCGGCACGATAGCGACCAGCGAGGTTCCCTGGGCAGTCTGCTGTGTGATCCCCAGCAGAAGCACCATCACGGGAACCATCACGATGCCTCCTCCGATGCCCAGCAGCCCGGCCAGAAAGCCGCTCACAAGTCCCGTACCCAGGCCGGCCAGCGCAGCCCCCGCACCGTCCAGAAGAGCGGCTCCGGGCGCGCCGTTCCCGCCGGCCATCATCCTCAGTCCGGTCAGCAGCACAAAAACCGAGAAGATCGCCTTCAGCTGGAGGGCAGGCAGCCGGCGGGTTACGCGCGCCCCGGCGAAAGCCCCCAGCATCCCTCCCGGGATCAGCGTGACAGCCACCAGCCAGTTCACGGCTCCCAGTATACCGTAGGAGGCCGCGGCCACCGTCGCCAGGAGCACCATGATGGCCAGCGACGTGCCGTGCGCCTCATGCTGAGAGTATCCCAGCAGATACACCATCGCCGGAACCATCAGAACGCCGCCGCCTACACCCATGAGACCGGCCAGCAGCCCGGCAGCCAGCCCGATGGACACCAGCCGCGCCCAGGAATGACCGCCGCTCAGCCGGGCCAGCGTATTCACCGCGCGTACTCTTCCATGATCTCCCCCGCCCGGCGCACCCGTTCGATATCGCAGACAGGGGAAGGCTCGTCGGAGATGCCCAGGATCAGATTGGGCGAGAATGTCTCGATGATCTCCCGGGTCTGGCGCTCAAACTCCTCGTAAGGTGTGGATGGCAGAAATGCGGTCATCGGAATGCCGTCCAGCAGGATGAGATTGTCCCCCAGAGCTTCCTTCATCTCCTGGATGGTCAGATCGCCCTGCGGCTGGGGAGTGAGGGCCTCGAAACCATCCAGCCCGGAGACCTGGAGATATTTCAACAGGTGCTTCACATTGCCATCGAAGTGCGAATGCGTGAACTTCCCGCGCTCCCGGAAGCGACGGGCACGGTCCTGGTAGACCGGCAGCACGAACTCCTCGAACAGAGGCGGTGACAGCAGATACTCGTCAATGTTGTCCCCGAAGTTGAAAATCTCGATGGGGCAATCCAGGACCACCTGCAGCCAGGTCTCGTCCGTCTCGTTGATGATCCGCACCAGGCGCTCCAGCAGGGGACGGTCGTCCGCCAGCATGAAGAGCGCGTTTTCCCATCCTACCAGTTCGATTAGGATGCGCTGCATGTTCACCCGTGGCAGATACATCATCGGGGCGGTGCGTTCCCCCACCATCTCATCGAGCTGGCGGAACAGATCCATATCGAACCAGGCGGTCCGGTTGCGCAGGAGCCACTCCAGAATGTCCACATCTGCTGCGGTCTTCACCGGGTATTCCACGGTGTGGCGCGCCAGCTCGCTGACCTCCACCCGCCGGACCAGCGCCCCCACGGGGGTTATGGTGAAGACGATGTGCCCGTCGTGGGTGGGCCGCACCTCCGTCCGTACGTCGGGGTGCTCCTCGATCTTCAGACAGTCATTGAAATAGTGATACGGGCGGATGGAGCAGCCAAGATAGTCATAAACCTCCAGCAGCTCCAGCCGGTCGTAGGGTGGGGGTAACGTGCCCTGCCGCTTGTTGTAGTTGTACCAGTGCTCGATGCGCGGCTGGTAGACGATGTTGTCCACCGGCTCGTGCCGGAAGATCCTGATTGTGCGTTCGCGGAATGTCATGGCCATCAAAGCCTCTTCGACATGTTCGCGACAATCCCTGCGCGGGCGAGGGCGGTGATGCCTTCCTCCTCCCGCCTGTGGCTTGCGCCCCGTAATGCTTTCCGATACTATGCTCCGAGGCGCACGGTGCGCCTCCTCGATCAAGAAGGGCAAATACTAGCTTGACTATACAGGTAAGAACCTGGCTTCTGGCAGCCGCATGTGTGGCGGCGGCGATGATTTATGGCGCTGCTTCATTGAAAGCCGCCGCTGCGCGGGATGTTGCGCGCGGGAAATATCTGGTGCACAACGTCGCGATGTGCGTGGACTGCCACGGGCCGGACCTGAAGGGCGCAGCCTTGCCCTTCAAGGCGGCCGACCCGAAAATGCCGTTCGTCACCGTCGCTCCGTCCCTCCGCGGAGCGGCTCTCAAACATTACTCGGAAGCCGACCTCGCCAGAGCGGTGTCCACCGGGAAGCGGCCGCAGGGTTCGCCGTTCCTCCCGCCGATGCCGCACTACCGGATGAACAGCACCGATGCGGCTGCAGTCGCCGCATACATAAAGTCTCTCAAATAGCCGGGGTGAATGATCTGTAGGAGAAGGCGAGGAGCGCAGCAATCAGGGGTGTCGCGTTGAGCGTCAAGCTTGGCAGGGTACTCGGGTTTCCCATCGAGATAGACTGGTCCTGGTTCGTGGTGTTCTTCCTCGTCGCCTGGGCCATCCGGGACGGCCTGCTTCTGCAGCTGGTCCCGGATGCCGCCAGCCCGGCGGTGCTGGCGCTGGCCGGAGTGACCGGCGGGCTGCTGTTCTTCGCCAGCCTGCTGGGCCACGAGCTGGCTCACTGCTGGGTGGCCCGCCGCCGGGGGATCCCCATCGCGGGGATTACCCTGTTCATCTTCGGAGGGGTCGCCCGGATGAAGATGGAGCCGGACCGTCCTTCCGATGAGCTGCGCATGGCACTGGCCGGACCGGCCTTCAGCATCGCGGCGGCCATCTTTTTCTGGCTCGTGTGGGGAGCGCAGATCCTTCCCGCTCTGTGGAGCGAGCTGGCCCGCTATCTGGCCATCGCAAACATTGTGGTGGCTCTGTTCAACCTGGTGCCCGCCTTTCCCAGCGACGGCGGGCGCGCGCTCAGAGCCATCCTCTGGATGTGGACGGGCAGTTTGCAGAAAGCCACCCGGACGGCGGCATGGCTGGGTCAGGCGGCGGGATGGGGGCTGGTCTTCCTGGGGGTGTCGCGGTTCCTGATGGGCGACTGGGGCGGCATCTGGTACGTCTTCCTGGGACTGTTCCTGCAGAATGCCGCGCAGATCGCCCTGCATCAGACCCAGTGGCGCCGGGCCATGCGCGGCCTCACCGTGCGCGACCTGATGGACCGCTCGCCGGTGCTCCTGCCCCCCGGCGTGAATATCCGGGAGGCGGTGCACGAGTACTTCCTGCGCCAGCCGGCCGAAGTGCTGCCAGTGGTGGAGGAAGGCCGGGTTCTGGGGATGGTCAGTGTGGCCTCGCTTCGCGCCGTCCCTCAGGAGCGATGGGATGACACGCCCGTATCCGCTGTTATGGCTGCTGTTCAGCCCGAGCTCTACGTTTCTCCTTCGCAGGACGCCTGGGAAGCGCTCTCTGGCGTCAGGCGTCCCGCGAATGTGCCTCTCCTCGTGGTCGAGGACGGCCTGCTGATAGGCACCATCTCTCAGGAGACGCTGGCGCGGCAACTGCAGCTTCGCATGCGCATCGAAGCGTAGGCTGCCGGCGCGCCGTCAGGGGCGGACCGGCCGGTCACTCCGCAGAACGGGATGTTACCTTCAGGATCTGGTCCGCGCGGCGCAGCGTGGCCAACGCCGCCCGCCTTCGCTGCAGGGCCTGTTCCACCTTCATGGCCAGCAGGTCGTAGACATCCACGCCGGGGATGTTCTTTTCCACGTAGTCGAACGCGCCGAGCTTCATGCACTCCACCGCGTTCGCCACATTGCCATACGCGGTCAGAACGATCACTTCGGTGAAGATGTCCCGCCCGACGGCGGACTTCAGCACCTCCACTCCGCCCTGTTCGCTGTTCATCACCATGTCGGTGACCACGATGTCATAGGACGGGTCGCTGGCCTGGATCTTGGCCGCCGCGTCCGCTTCGTTCTCGGCCTCGTCCACCGTATGCCCTTCGCGCTCCAGCCTGCGCCGTACCGCAGTGCGGACGGCCTCTTCGTCATCCACCACAAGGATTCGCAATGGTTGTCAGTCTCCTGTCTGGTCCCTTCGCTCCGCCTTCGTCTCCGCAGCGTCCGGCGTGTCCGTGATGGCGGGCAGGATGATCTCGAACCGTGCTCCTTCGCCCTCCTCGCCCGTTTCGCGGATGGTGCCCCGGTGAGCGTCTATTATGCCCTTGACGATCGAAAGCCCGAGCCCCATCCCCTTGGACCGTGTGGAGAAGAAGGGACGGAAGATCAGCTTTTTGTTCTCCTCCGGGATGCCCGGTCCCCTGTCTTCAAAAACGATGCGGATGCGGTCTTTATCGGAGTCAACGGGCTCGGTGGAGACGCGCAGCACACCGCCTTCCTGCTGGAAGTTGATGCTGTTCTCCACCAGCTCCGAAAAGCACCTGCGCAGCTTCGACGCGTCGGCCTCCACCAGAGGCAGATCCGGATGCAGATCCAGCTCCAGCCGCACGCCGCTGTTGCGCGGGAAGGATTCCCGCACCGCCTCTTCCAGCAACTCGTTCAGAGAGACCGGGTTCGTGTTCAGCTTGGTTGCCACCACGAACTCCCGGAATTCCGCCAGGATCTCCTCCAGCCGGAAGATGCCTTTCTCCAGGCTCTCGATGACCGGCGCCAGCTTCTCAGCCGAGCACTCCTGGCGGCTGAGATGGCGCAACTCGTTCAGGTCGCCTTTGATGGCGAAGACTCTGTTCCCGATCATATGCGCCGAGCGCGCGCTCATCTCGCCCCAGGCGGCCATCCTCTCCGCGGCGATGACCCGCTTCACCAGCTCGAAGCTGTCCAGCACGGCGCCCAGAATGCTCGCCGTCGCGACGATGAAATCCTCATCGTCCTGCGTGAAATCGTTGGGCACCCAGGCGTACTCGCTGCGTCTGCGCAGTACTCTGAAGACACCCAGCACCCGGTCATACCCCATGATGGGTACCGCGATCAGCCCGCCCACCGTCTCGGGGGCAAGCTCCTCGTGCAGTCCCCTCCAGCGCGGGTCGTTGCGAGGATCCCTGGTGCGCACGGGCTTGCCGTTTTGCGCCACCCAGCCCGTGATACCCTCTCCCACACGGTACCGCGCCTGATGCACCTGCTCTCCCAGCCGTCCGCGCGAAGCCTCCAGCACCAGCACATTCTCTTCCGGGTTCAGCAGGAAGATGCTGCAGTCCTGAAAGCTGATGGCGCTGGCCACCAGATCCATCACCTTCCGGAAAACGTCCGCCGACCGGGAGAACCGGGCAAGCTCCCTTCCCAGCGACACAAGGGCGGCCTGGCGCTTCTCCTGCTGGTCCGCCAGGATGCGCAGGGCCACCAGGTTGGCCACCGCCAGCAGGAACTCCTCGTGCTGCTCGGAGAACGCGTCCGCCCGCGCGCTCTCCATATTGATGACACCCTCCACCCGCCCGTAGGCGTTCACCACCGGGACGGCCACCTCACTGCGCACATCATCGAAATGGCTGATGTAGTAGGGGTCGGTGGTGACGTCACCGGTGCGGTATGGCCGCCCGGTGGCGGCTACGTGGCTGGTAATGCCCTTTCCGGTCTTCTGAGAGACCTTCAGGCGCAGCGCGGTGTTTTGTTCATTCCAGCCCTCACCCGCCGTGAAGCGGACAGCCAGCTCGCCATGCTCGTAATCCGCCAGAGCGATGAACGCCCGGTCGGCCTCCACGGCCTTCATAGCCTCCACCAGGATGGCGTCCAGAATGTCGTTCAGGCTTCTGTCGTGCGATAGCAGCAGGCGTGAGATGCAGCTGAACACACCCGTGCTCGCAACGGGGCAGACGTGATTCTCCCGGCCTGCGGATTGTGCTTCAGACATCTGCTATCTCTTGTCTCCCGGCTCAAAACGGTTCAGCGTGATGGAAACGCTTTCGGATCCGTTCTTCTGCGTGATCATGACGGATTCCACCGAGCCATCCGCCTCCTGACGGGAGGCTACCACCGCCGCCCGGATGCCCGCCACGGAGGCAGACACGGCGCGGCGGCCCAGCTTCTTCTCATACCAGCTCCGTACCTGGGGGAAAGGATCCGATGTGCGGTAGCGGATGCTGTAGGAACACCCTCCCCGGTCCTGCTCACGCATCATTTTCCCGGATCCTTCCACTTCTTGAGCGCCCGGGTAGACGGGCGTCTTCACGCGTTCGGCGACGTCGGCGGGGCAGATCTGCACCGCCGCGTCCGCGCCCATTCCCTCCACGCGTACCCGGGCGGATCCGCCATCAGTCTCGCTTTGCGCTGGAGACCCATCCGGCCCGGCGCAGCCCGATGCCGAGAGAACCGCTACCATCGTGATAAGGAACGCGGCTGCCCGTGCGGACGTCAAACGCTTACTCCTTCTGCTTCTTCGGCGGCAGGGTCACTTTCATAAGCGCGCAGCGCGTTTCCCCGTTGACAGACGCCACCGTCACGGAGACTCCTCCGCCGGTCGAGCTATCCTGCTGAATGAGTCTGTGGACTCTGTTCCCTTCGAACTCGCGCTGATCTTCCCGGGCGCCGGGTAACTCTTTCCGGTAAAACTCCAGCACCTTCGAGGGAGAATCCTCGCTGATGAGCACGACCACCGCCCGGGAGATGGCCGGATTCTTCTTGTCGGTTTCTGTAGCTCCGCCTTCCACCTTCGCGCCCGGATACACCGGCAGCGCCACGCGCTTCAATGCCGCGTCCGTGTCCCGGTCCACCTTAAACGGGAGATCCTCGGGCTTCGGGGGCGGAGGGGTCTTCGCCCGCGAAAGCACTACCTGCACGCGGGAATCCGTCTCGATGACCTGAGCCATCTGGAACTCGCCGGTCTTTTTGTCCGGCAGCACCATCACCGCCTGGCGCTTGCCTTCGCGCTTTGTCTCTTCGGTGTGCGCGCCAGGCATCTTCTGCCGGTAGTAGCCCACCACTTTGTCGAAGGAATCTGCCGTGCTGATGCGCACCATGGATGCCTTGAACGTCCCCGGCTTCGCTCCCGGAGGGCCGCCAAGGATCGCACCTTCCTCCGTCTTCGCGCCCGGATAAAGCGGGAGCCGCACCTGCTTCAGAGCCTTCCCCGTATCGCGCTCGATGGGGATGCCAGCCGGTCCGGGGCCGGAGGGTCCCGGTGGTGCAGCCAACTGCCCCGGTCCTGGCCTCCCGGCGGGTGGAGATCCCGCAGGTGGCTTCACAGCTTCCGCGCCCGGGGTAGCAGGCGCCTGCACGAAGGGGTTGCCGCCGTCCTTGTCTTTGGCGGGGGCAGCCAGTGGCTCTTCGGGCGTGGCCGCCGGCGTCCGGGTGTCCTCTCC
>JBBFLP010000169.1:0-7372 GCA_037478975.1 Armatimonadota bacterium | reverse complement strand
GGCCGGTATCGAACGTGAATCCGTCCTTACTCCAGCGGTTCATCTTGCCGCCCAGGGAGGGCCCTTGCTCGAGCAGACGGACGCTCCAGCCGCTGACCGACAGACGAAGCGCCAGCGCCAGACCTCCCAGACCTCCTCCGATGATGACAGCTCGCCGGCCTGCGCTCATTCCGCCAGCCTCCCCCCAGGCAGATACCTGCGCCCTTTCCAGACCACTCCCCGGCCGCTGCGGCAGCGTATCCAGGAGGCGATCCCGAGCGCGATCAGCATGGCCTCCGCCAACGGGTGCAGCAGCGCCGGCCAGACGGAGTAGCGGAACCGCACACACTGGATCAGGCGCATCGTCAGCACGGACCCTGCTGCGATAGCCGCAAGGAGGAACGCTCCGCCCCGCACGAAAGGCAGAAGCAGGAAAGGCAGCAGAAAAGCGGAGACGTGGAGCCCCAGAAAGAGCCAGAAGGTCCATCCGTGGCGGAAAGCGGGATAGAAGTTCTTCAGGAAGCCCTCCCAGATGCCTTGCAGACTGTCATACATCCGGACGCGGACGATGTCCTGACCATCCAGACAGAGGCTGCGGCCTCCCCTGGCGCGCCAGGCGCGGGCCAGCCACGTATCCTCGAACAGCTCGCCGCGCACCAGACCGTGTCCTCCCAGGGCTTGATACTCCTCCCTGCGCGCCAGGATGCAGGCTCCGTGCGCCAGTCCCAGCGAGGCGTCCGCCGGCCGCATCCGGGCCAGCGGGGCGGGGTACAGCGTGAACACCACGAAGTTCAGCATCGGCAGCAGCAGCTTCTCCCAGAAGCTCCCCATATCCAGGCCGGGCCAGCAGGAGAGCAGAGTATTGCCAGTGTGCTCAGCCTCGGTGATGATCCGCGCGAGCCCCTGCGGCCGCAGACGGGCATCGGCATCCAGAAACAGCAGCCACCTCCCTCGCGCGGCGGCGGCCAGGGTGGCGCAGGCGTAAGGCTTGCCGCACCAGCCCTCCGGCGGGCCGTCCGTCCGGATCAGGCGGATGCGGGGATCGCGCGATGCGGCTTTCTCCACCACGGCGGCCGTTCCGTCGGAGGAGCGGTCGTCGCAAACGATCACTTCGAGCACGATCTCTCCCTGCTGGAGAACGGAGTCCAGACAGCCGGGGAGGTTCGATTCCTCGTTGCGGGCGGGAATAAGCACCGAGCAGACACTTCCTGGCATGGCTCCCGTGCGGCGGGGAGCCGGCCACGCCACGGCGTTCCAGAGAACCAGCAGAAGCAGGATGCCGTTCACCGCGCAGACTCCGGCAAGGATTGCGCTCAGCACCCGGCCGCCTCCCCTTCGCGCGATTCATCGCTCAGGATGCCGGCGATCTCCACCGCAGCCCGGACCATCGGCAGATGCCCCGCCCCCCGGAGCACGTGCACGCGCGCCTGCGGCAGAAGCTCCCGGTAGACCTCCACAGAACGCCGCACCGCCCCGAAAGTCTGGTCTCCGTGGATGATGTCCACCGGCAACCCCAGTCCCTTCAGCTCCCGCCGGGCGTCCAGGGTATTCAACAACCGCAGGTATTGAAGAGTCACCTCATGATCCAGCGATTCGAACGCCCGGGTGAAATCCTCCCCGGAACGTTGCATCCTCTTGAGGATCCGGTCCGTGACGGCGCGCCCGGCCGCTGACTGGAACGTGGTGGCGTAAGCCCGGCGGCCGAAGCCCCCCGCCAGGAAGAGCCGGAAATACCAGGGCACGAAGGCGAAGGGATCAATCATCACCAGCCGGGTCGCCAGCCCCTCGCGGCGCGCAAGCATGGCCGCCAGTGCCGCACCACTGCAGAAACCGGTCATAACACAGGGGAACGCCCCGAAGGACTGCAAGGTCTTCTCCACCGCGTTCAGTATCGCCTCAACATCCCAGCGCTCCGGGCGCGGCGAGTCTCCGTAGCCCGGCAAATCCGGCGACAGAAGACGGAAGCCCGCCGGCAGACGGGCGGCCACCGCCGCGAACTCCCGGTGATCTCCTCCCCAGCCGTGCAGCCCCACAATGCTACGGCCGCCCTCGCTGCCGTACTGTCTAACGAAGATCACCGAGCACCCTCGCGGCTGTCATCTGCCCTCCGATGGTCACCATGGGCAACCCTGTTCCGGGGACGGTGCTGGCTCCCACATAATACAGTCCCGGGATGGATGGGTCGCGGTTGGAACAGCGCATGGGCCCCATCTGAGTGAGAGTATGCGCCGCTCCGAATGCAGACCCCTGAAACAGCCCGAACGTCCGTTCCCAGACCTGCGGCGTCCAGACGCGCTCCACCAGTGCGCCGTCCATCAGCGCCGCCGCACCGTGACGCTCAAGCCGCTGGCGCACCTTCTGACGGATGCTTGAAGCCAACTCGTCTTCAGAAACGCCATTCAGATGAGGTCTGAGCGGCAGCGGCACAAGGATGAAGACCGTTGAACATCCCTCCGGCGCGAGCGACGGATCCGTCTCGGAGGCGACGCTCACGTAGAAAGGCAGGTCGTCCGGCACCTTGCCGCGCTTCATCAGGTCGTCATACGCCGAGCGCGGATCATCCGGAAGGTAGATGGTATGGTGACCGCCAGTGACTGGCCTTCCGCGCGCGCCGATGTAGAACGTCATCACCGAAGGGGTCATCCTCAAGCGCCGCAGCGGTGCTATCTCCGGCGGGAGTAGATCCCGCCGGGTGGTGGGAACGTCTACGTTGGAAATAACGGCATCCGCTTCCAGAGTCTCTCCGTCCGCCAGCGCCACTCCGGCGGCACGGCCTTCGCGCAGGATGACCCTCTCCGCCCGGCATCCGGTGCGTATCTCCACTCCCAGGGACGCAGCCAGATTCTCCACGGCCTGGATCAGGGCATACATCCCCCCTCGCGGCAGCCACAGCCCGTAGGCCAGCTCTCCATAGGGGAGGATGGTGAACAGACCCGGCAGCTGGTGCGGGGACCCACCCAGATACATGGCATAGGATCCCAGCGCCTGCCGGAGGCGGGGGTTGCGGAAGAAACGGGAAAGTTCACGCTCAAAGCTGCGCCATACCCCGGAACGGGCAAGTTCGCTTACGCTCACCCCCTGCAGCCACTGTCCGAGCGTATCGGCATTCCGCACGGCCAGCTTCTCCATCGCCAGCCGGAACTTGCCTGACGCATCCGCCAGGAACGCCATCAGCCCGGAAGTCTCGCCGCCCTCCATGCGGGATACCTCTTCCGCCAGCTGCGGCAGGGTGGCAGAAAGCTGAAGGGTCTCGCCGTCCGCCCACACGAACTTGATGCTGGGATCCACGGACAGCAGATCCACCTCGTCTTTCAGCTCGCGTCCGGCGGCGCGGAACAGATCCTCGAACACCCAGGGATAGTTCAAAAGGCTGGGGCCGGTATCGAAGCGGAAGCCATCAAGCTCGATCAGGTTGGCCCGTCCCCCCGTCCGGGCATTGGCCTCCAGCAGCTGCACCTCCAGTCCTCCCAACCGGAGATGGATGGCCGCACTGAGACCGCCCAGCCCGCCGCCGATGACCACTGCGCGCTTTACCACCAAACCGCCCTACCTCTCCAGAAGCGCCAGTGGAAGGCGCCAGTACTTGCTGGGCGGCAGCACGCGCCACTTTTCGGCGAACGGCACGGACTGGCGAACTCTCAGGGAGTCCGGACTCTGCATGATGCGCCGGTTCAGGGCGCCGTACACCCGGATGCAGGCCTCGATGGCGATGCGGCAGTCCGGCGAAAAGGCGTCCAGACTCTCCTCCGCGCGCTGGTAATACCCGTCCGCCATCCCGGCCAGCCGCCGGACCGCGCGCAGAAGAGGTTCCTCCTGTGCCGGATCGTCGAGCCGGGCAATATCCACCTCTTCTTCCCTCAGGATGTCCAGAGGGATGTAGATCCGTCCCCGGCGCCAGTCCTCCCGCACGTCCCGCAGGAAGTTCGTGAGTTGCAGGGCAATGCCCAGATCGCGGGCGCTCTGGAGGGCATCGTCCATCCGGTCCGGCGCGGAGGGGCCATAGACGCGAGCCAGGAACAGCCCCACCACCACTGCGCTGCCGTAGACGTAGTGTTCGATCAGATCGTCCAGCGTGGCGAACGAAGCCGGGCGGATGTCGCGTCCCATAGCATCAAGGAAGGCACGATACTCATCCGGCGGAATGCCAGTCTCACGGGTCAGCACGGTGAATGCGGCGACGAAGGGCGATATCCCCGAGCGAAGCATCTGTTCAAGGCTGTCCATCGCAAGGGCGTGCTCGAAATCCCCGCGCCAGCGGTCCAGCAAGGCTTTACGCTCTTCCGGAGGGAAAGGAAAGGAGTCCACCACCTCGTCGGGATAACGCACAGCGGCGTAGATGACCTCCACCCGTCTGCGCTTCTGGAGGGGCAGGAAGCGGCTGACCAGGTAGAAGCTGGTGGTGTAGGTGGCCATCACCCGGCGGGCGGCCCTGGCGATGACAAGCCAAGCCGGGGCCTCCGGACGCGCCTGCAGGGCGCGCCGGCGGACTTCATCCTGAAAGCGGACCCAGCGATCCGGGCTCCATACCGCGGACGCGGGACTGGCGACTGTCTCCCCCGTGCCTTCCATCCCTGCTCACAGTCAAGCTTATCCGCATCCGCCCTGCCACCCTGTCACAGGGACAGACGGCGCGGACCGCGCGGAGCATCGGTCATAATGTGGCCTGCGATGAAGACCGTCGTCAGCGTCAGCCTGGGCAGCTCCCGCAGGGACTTCTCCTTCACGGCGTCGTTTCTGGGGGAGGAGTTCTCCATCAGCCGTGTTGGCACAGACGGAAGCCTGGAGACCTTCGCTACGAAACTGCGGGAGCTGGACGGCAGGGTGGATGCCATCGGGCTCGGCGGAATAGACCGCTGGCTGGTGGCCGGGGGAAGACGCTACGAGTTTCGCGACGCCCGCCGCCTGGCCGCGAACGCCCGGGTGACCCCCGTTGTGGACGGCAGCGGGTTGAAGAACACCCTGGAGCGCCAGGCGGTCCTCCGTCTGGCGGAAAATGGCGTTGTGGACTTCCGGAGCTCGAAAACGCTGGTGGTCTGCGCGGTGGACCGGTTCGGCATGGCGGAGGAGGTGGCGGCTCTGGGTGGTCCGGCCATCTATGGCGACCTGATGTTCAGCCTGGGGCTGCCGTTTCCCATCCGGAACTTCGCGACGGTGCGGGTTCTGGCCCGGGTGTTGCTCCCGGTCATTGTGCGGCTGCCGTTCAAGTGGCTTTATCCGACGGGCGAGAAACAGGAACGGATGACTCCCCGGTTTGGCTGGGTCTTCCGCTGGGCGGATGTGGTGGCGGGCGATTTCCACCTGATCCGCCGCTTTCTGCCGGAGGGAGAAAAAGCGCTTGCGGGAAAGACCATCCTGACAAACACCACCACGCCGGATGACCGGGAGCTTCTGCGGAGCCGGGGTCTGAAGCGGCTGGTGACCACCACCCAGAGCTTTGGCGGCCGCTCCACCGGCACAAACGTGCTGGAAGCCGTGCTGGTGGCGGCCACGGGACGGCGTCCGGAAGACCTGACGCCTGAAGACTACGAACGGCTGCTGGAGCAGCTGGGGTGGAGTCCGGAGATCACGGAGTTCGAGACCGATGGGAATGGAGATTAGGGCAATGCTGACTCTCGCATTTATCCTGGGCGCGGTGGCGCTCGGCTGCTCCACTGCCTGCGCGGCAGGATCGGCCACGCCTCAGAGCTTTCAGAGAACGCTCACTCTGACCGTCAAGGGTCAGTATCTGCTATATCTGCCGCCGGGCTACGAGAAGGAGCCGGAGAAGAAGTGGCCCCTTATTCTGTTCCTGCACGGGGCGGGTGAGCGGGGCGACGACGTCCAGCGCGTCAAGATCCATGGACCCATCAAGGTGGCGGAGTCCCTCCCTGAAGGGCTTCCGTTCATCATCGCCGCCCCGCTGTGTCCGGCGGACCGGTGGTGGGACCGGATGCTGCCTGAGCTCAACGGGCTGTTGGATGAGGTCACGTCGCGCTGGCGGGTGGACCCTGAGCGCATCTACTGCACGGGGCTCAGCATGGGCGGCTTCGGGACGTGGGCTCTGGTGAGCGAGCATCCGGAACGGTTCGCGGCCGCGGCTCCCATCTGCGGGGGCGGCAACCCCTGGTTAGCCTGCCGGATGAAGGACGTGCCGGTCTGGGCGTTCCACGGGGCGAAGGATACGGTGGTGCCGCTGGAGCAGACCGAGCGGATGGTGGATGCGCTTAAAAAGTGTGGTGCCGAGCCGCGGCTCACCGTCTACCCGGAGGCGCAGCACGACTCCTGGACTGAGACCTATAACAATCCCGGGCTTTACGAATGGTTCCTGCAGCACAGGCGCGGGAAGTAACGGTGTTTTGAACAGATTCGCATTCATCATCCATCCTCTGGACGTGCGCGATGTCGCGCGCAAGTATCCCTTCACCCGCTACCTGCCGCCCCGGCTGGTGGAGTGGGGTCTCACCTTCAAGAGCCCTCAGACCATAAGCCACATCACCGGGGTCCGCGGGACGGATGGCAGCGAGGCGGAGGGCTGGTTCATCGCCTGTCCTCTGACTCCCCGCCAGCTCCTGACTCTCCCGGAGGAGGAGGTCTGGAAGCGGCTGGTGCAAGCGGCGCATATAGCGGAAGAGCACGGGGCGGGCATCCTGGGGCTCGGCGCGTTCACGTCGGTGGTGGGTGACGGCGGAAAGACGCTGGCGGAGCGGGTCAAGATCGCCGTTACGACGGGAAACAGCTACACCGTGGCCACCGCCGTGCAGGGGGCCGTCGAGGCGGCCCGCCTGATGGAGATAGACCCGGCGAAAGCGCGCGCGGCTGTCGTGGGCGCCACCGGCTCCATCGGGAAGACCTGCGCCAGACTGCTGGCGCGCTCGTTCCCTGAGATGGCCATCATCGGGCGGGATCGCTCCCGGCTGGAAGATCTGGCCCCGGAGGTTGCCGCAGGTACAGACTGCAAAGTGACCTGCAGCACATCCGTAGCCGACTCACTGCCGCAGGCGGATGTGGTCATCACGGTCTCCAGCGCGGTGGATGCCATCATCCTGCCGGAGCATCTGAAAAGCGGAAGCGTGGTCTGCGACGTGGCGCGCCCCCGCGACGTGTCCGTCCGCGTGGCGCGGGAGCGGGACGATGTGCTGGTGATCGAAGGTGGTGTGGTGGCCGTTCCGGGAGACGTGGACTTCCATTTCGACTTCGGGTTCCCTCCCGGCACGGCCTACGCTTGCATGTCTGAGACTATGGCGCTGGCTCTGGCCGGACGCTACGAGTCCTTCACACTGGGCAAGGATGTCTCCGTGGAGCAGGTGGACGAGATCACCCGGATAGCCGAAGGACAGGGGTTCCGCCTGGCTGGCTTCCGCAGCTTCGAGCGGGCGCTGCAGCCCGATGACATCCAGCGCATCCGCGAGAACGC
>JBBFLP010000168.1:0-7418 GCA_037478975.1 Armatimonadota bacterium | reverse complement strand
GGCGCAGGAGGTGGCCGATGGAAACACCGGCTGAGGCCGGACAGCAATCCGGGCGGCTTGAGTCGCTGGATATCTTCCGCGGGGCGACCATTGCGGGCATGCTGCTGGTCAACAATGCAGGGGACTGGGACCATGTTTTCGGCCCTTTGCGCCATGCCGAGTGGCACGGCTGCACCGCCACGGATCTGATCTTCCCGTTCTTTCTCTTCATTATGGGCACGTCTATGGCCCTGAGCTTCGCGAAGCGCCGCGCCCGCGGGGCCGGGACCAGAGAACTGCTGGCCCACACCGTACGCCGCTCCCTCCTGCTCGTCCTGCTCGGCCTGGCGCTCAATGCGCTGGCGTACCTGGCCTTCCGCTCCGAATATCTCCGCTATCCCGGGGTGCTCCAGCGGATCGGAGTCTGCTACCTGCTCGCGTCCCTGGTGTTCCTGTTTCATGGCACGCGGGGGATCCTCGTCTGGGCCGGCGTGCTGCTGGCAGGTTACTGGGCGATGATGACGCTCATCCCTGTGCCGGGATTCGGCCGGCCGGATCTGAGTCAGCAGGGCAACCTGGCAAGCTGGCTGGATTCGGCGGTGTTCGGCCCGCACTGCTATATCTGGGATGCCCGCACGGGCGCCGGTCACGATCCTGAAGGGCTGCTGAGCACCTTACCGGCAGTGGGAACCACTCTGCTGGGATGTCTTGCGGGCATAGCTCTCCGGGATCCGCGCGCGGCAGCGGCCCGCAGAGTGTCCGGACTGATGCTGGCCGGCGCGGCGCTCACGGCGGGGGGGCTCCTCTGGTCGCTGGCGTTCCCGCTGAACAAGAACCTGTGGACTTCGTCCTACGTCCTGTTCACGGCCGGCTGCGCGCTGCTTGCCCTGGGCGCGTTGCACCTGTTCGTGGATGTGCTGCAGCAGCGAGCGTGGGGACTGCCTTTCCGGGTTTACGGCCTGAACCCCATCACCGCCTACGTCGGCGCTTCCGCGATGGCCTACAGCACCATACTGATCCGGCTGCCCTCGGCCGCAGGTGAGACCATCCCGCTCAAGAAGTGGGTCTATCAGACACTGTATGCCAGCTGGATCCCGGGCGTGACCTCGGAATACTGGTCCTCTGCTGCATATGGTTTCACTTATGTGGTGGTCTGGTGCGCCCTGATGTGGCTGCTCTACCAGAGGCGGATATTCATCCGCATCTGAAGGCGCTTCAGGCCGCCGGATCTCTCAGAATCTCCAGGGCCAGAAGCAGGCCCGCCGCCGTCTTCGCGTCGCTGATGCGCCCGTCACGCACGGCGGCCAGGACATCGCTTACCTCCAGCATCTCCACTTCCACGTGCTCGTCCTCATCCTGCTCGCCCTGGCAGGGGGTCAGACCGGTGGCCAGGAAGAAGTGCATCTGCTCTTCGGAGTATCCCGGGGCGAGCCACGCGTGGAAGAACTTGCGCATTTCTGAGGCGCGGTAGCCCGTTTCCTCGATCAGCTCCCGTTTCGCGCACTCCAGCGGGTCTTCTCCGGCGTTCAGTGTGCCGGCCGGGATCTCCAGCATCTCCCGGCCGGCGGGGTAGCGATACTGACGCACCATCACGATCCGGCCATCCAGCACCGGCACCACCGCCACCGCTCCGGGATGTTCCACGACCTCCCGGACAGCCTCCCTTCCGTCCTCCAGCCGCACGTTGTCCACCCGCACGGAGATGATACGGCCTTCGTAGATGCGGCGGGTTCCGGTCTGTGTTTCAAACATCAAGCTCTATCCTGCAAAACCATCGTCCAGCATGGCTGCTGCGGCCGCGCCTGCGGCGCAGCCGGCCAGGAAGAACAGCGGATCATCCGCAAAGCGGCGCCCCATGCTGGAGACGTCCAGGCCGCTCTTCTCAAGCAGGGTGATGCCCGGCCTGCCATCGAAGGACCGGATCTCGTGACGCTCGAATAGCTTCAGCTCATCCAGCTGGCGGATGGCCTCGGCCTCATCATCCGGCTCCATCCACGGAAGCGGCACCAGCGCAGCCGCCAGCGCGATACGGGACAGTGCCGTCAGGGTATGGTGGCTGATGAGCGTGTGCCGCCTGCGCGGGTCGGCGCGGCTCATCCGCACGGCGCAGACCGGCCGGCCTCCCAGCGAGTGCGCGGCGTTGATCACCTGTCCAGCCTCCACTCCGGAGTATCCCAGGGGAGTGCCTGTGCCCACATTGCCCGGTCCCTGACAGACGATGGCTACATCGGCCCGGGAGGCGTGTCGCGCGCAGATGAGTGCACTGTAGATGTTCACCGTCTCCCGCATTCCGCCGAAAGCCTGGCCGCAGGTGATGGTCTCATCCAGCAGCCCTTCCGCCAGAAGGCCGCGCACCAGGTTGGACACTCCGATGGGAAGGGCGGCTCCATCGGTCATCACGTACGCCACTCTCGCCTCCGGCCGGGCGGCTTTGACCCCGGCGGCTACCACGGCCACCTGGCTGTGGAGAAACGCCGCCACCACCGGCATCCCGCTTATATCGGACGCCTGCGAATACAGCTCCGGCTGAGCTTCCTCGTCGGCCAGAACAGAGAACTGGTGAGGGGTGTAGCGAAGCTTGATGATATGCCCCGGCCCGGCGCCTGCCACCCCTGAGGGACGGGAGAGATTGGCCACCACGAAATCGAACCCGCCCGTTCCCAGCCCCAGGGTTCCGGCCGTGGTGTTGATGAGCACGCGGTCGCCTTCCTGTACGTCCCCTGTCAGGCTTCTGTAGGCAAGTGCCCGGTGGCGGGCATCCTCCACCTGCACATCCAGCAGCAACGTGCCGCTGTCCAGCGCCTGGCAGGAGATTACCTCGCCTGCGCGGGTCTCAAGCATCTCCCGCCGCCAGCGCAAGCGCACGGACGAGCTCCGCGCACCGGACAAGGTCGTCCTCGGTGATGGATTCCTCCGGGGTGTGGATGCGGTCGTATCCCACGCCCACCACCGCGCAGGGGAGTCCTTTCTCGTTCAGGATATTGCAGTCGCTGCCGCCGCCGTGAGGGAGCAGGTCCATGGTCATTCCGATGTCAGCTGCAGCCCGGTGCGCAAGCTGCACAAGCGGAGCCTTGCGGGAGTGCTTGTAGCCCAGATACTGCCGCGAGATCTCGATCTGCGCCGTGCAGCCGGTCTCCCGCGCGGCGTCTTCGAATACCTGGCGCATCAGCGCCACCTGGCGCTGCAATTTGGACTCGTCCCGGCTGCGCGCCTCTGCCTTCACCTCGCACTTCTCGGGCACGATGTTGCGGGCCGTCCCGCCGCTGATGATTCCCACGTTGGCGGTAGTCTCGTGGTCTATGCGCCCGAGCGGCATCCGGCTGATGGCCAGGGCGGCCGCACGGATGGCACTTGCTCCTTCCTCCGGGCATACTCCGGCGTGCGCGGCTTTGCCCGTGATCTGCACCGCTATGTTGTCGTGAGAGGGCGCCTCCGAGACAAGATGCCCCACCGGCCTGCCGCTGTCGAAGACGTATCCGAAGTCCGAGTCTACCAGCGACATGTCCAGGTGCTTGCTGCCCAGCAGCCCGATCTCCTCGCAGATCAGCAGCAACACCTGGATCTGTCCCAGCCTGCCGCCGGATTCCAGGGCGCTTCGGACTCCTTCCAGGATGGCGGCGATCCCGGCCTTGTCGTCCGCGCCCAGGACCGCCGCGCCTTCCTGACGGATGATCCCGTCCTCCCGGATGATCCGGATACCGTCCGTGGGCTGGACGGTGTCCATATGAGCGCACAGCAGGATGCGCGGCGCATCATTCGAAGCGCCCGGCAGGGTGGCGACGATGTTGCCGGTCTGGCCGCCGACCGCCTGACCGGCATCGTCCTGACGCACCTGAAAACCCATCTCCTCAAGCGCCCGCCGGGCGAAAACCGCCACGTCTCCTTCCTGGCGCGACGGGCTATTGATCCGGAGCAGATCCAGAAAGCTCGCCAGGAGCCGTTCCCTGTTGACCAATAGACCTCCCCTTCCTCCCCCGGAGCGGATGTTGCTTTACCGGCTGAGCGTCGGCCGGTGCGCTCCGCGGGGCCGGTCCGGATTGTAGCCCTTTGTGAGGGCCAGATAATACGCGAAAAGCTGCGCGGGCAGGATGTACACCAGCGGGGTGAGGATCTCGTCCATATCCACCGGCATCCGCACGGCGATGGTGGCCCTTCGCAGGGCCTCCTCGCTGTTGGAATAGACGATGGTCTCGGCGCGCTTCTGGGAAAGCGTGCCGATCATATTCACCACGCTGGAGAATGCCTTTCCCGCCGGCGCGAACATGAAGCAGGAGAACCCCTCGTGCACCACGCCGATGGGTCCGTGTGCGAAATCCGCCACGGAGTATGCGCGGGCGCCCACGTAGCTCGTTTCCGCGATCTTCAGCGCCGCTTCGTAGGCCGTGGCGTGGTTGATGCCGCGGGCCATGACGAAGCACTCCTCCATATAACGGTAGCGCGGGGCGATGTCGTGGATGAGCTGCTCCGTCTCGAACGTCTTCTGCATCATCTCAGGGACGCGCATCAGGTTGTCCAGCATCTCGCGGTTCTCAGCCAGGGTCAGCGCGAACAGATAGCAGGCCGCAAGAGCGGCGGTGTAGGATTTGGTGGTGGCGACGCCGCGCTCCTCGCCCACGTGGCAGAAGACGTTGTAATCGGTGTTGCGGGACAGCTCCGAATCCGGATCGCTGGTAATGCCCACCGTGAGTGCACCGGCCCTTCGCGCCTCTGCCACATATTCCACCACCTCTTCAGAGGAGTCGGTCTGAGAGACGCCCATCACCAGACAGCGCGACAGGTTCAGCCGGCTGCGGTACAGGGTGACCACCGACGGGGCCGCCAGCGCCACCGGCAGGCCGTTAGTGATCTCGATGAGGTATTTCGCCACCGTGGCCGCGTGGTCGGACGTTCCGCGTCCCGCGATGACGACGCAATCAATCTCCTTGCTCCGGATCGCCTTGCACAGCCGCTCGATGTTCCGCTGTTCCTGCGTCAGGACCGCCTGCACGATCCGCGGCTGCTCATGGATCTCATCCAGCATTACCGGCATGGAAAATCACCCCTCCCCCGAAACACAAACGGGATGTCAGCCCATCCCGTTGTAAGACTGCAGGATCATCCGGCCCAGTTCGGAGCCGGCAGTGATACCACAGACTTCTTCAAGAACCGCCTCAATCCCCTTTTCTTTTATGAGGTTTTGCAGCTGAACCGCCGATGCATCTTCCGGGTTGCGGAACCGCAGGCCGGCGGCGATGGCTGCGGCCACGTTCTCCGGACGCACGTTCTGCTCCTGGCAGAAAAGCGCGGCTCCCACCAGCCGGTCGTCGCGGCCCAGCTTGCGGATGGGATCCGCCCCCACGCGGGCCACCGTGTCGCCCAGCCGTTTGTTGGAAAAGCGCCGCAGCAGGTCCTGCACGTGGTCCCAGTGCTCCTGCGCATCGAGACCGTAGCGAGCGATGAGTGCCCGCCCGGTCTCCGTCATGACCGCTTCGGTCTTCCCGCGCACTTCGTCGTCTTCCATGCACTCCCAGAGATAGGTCAGGCCCTTCAACGCGCCGAAGTAAGCCGCGGCTGCGTGTCCCGCGTTGTGCGCGAAAAGCTTCTGGTCAATGTAAGCCTGAAAATTGGAGCGCGGGATCACCCCCTGAATGGGAGCAAACCCTCCGCGGATGGCGTCCGCGTCAATCGGCAGCTTGCAGAACGGCTCCACGCGGATCCCCAGCAGGTCGGCCGCCTTCTCCTCCGGAGTCCGCACCGGCACCATACGGCCCACGACGGCCTGCACGAAGCCTACGTGTTCCTGGATCCACCCCGCCAGATCCGCGTCCGTACCCTCCAGCACCAGCGAGCGCAGCGTGCCCGCCGCGTCCCGCATGTTCTCGCAGATGATGATGTTCAGGGTCTCGTCCGGCCGGTGCTGCCGCCGGAGCGCAAGCCCCTCACGCAAGGGGTTGGCGATAGCTCCCAGTACGTTCACGCCCACCGCCGTGCACGCGATGTCGCACCGGGCCACCTCCTCCGCCACGGCCGCCGTGTCGCGGCCGTCAACCGCCCGGACATTGTGGATGGAGATCTGTTCTTCCGGCTCTGCCGCGATGGTAATGGTATAGCTGCGTTCACGGTTCAGCGCCTCCACGATCTCCGGGACCACGTCCACGAACACCACTTCGTATCCCGACTGGCTGAAGAGTTGTCCCGTGAACCCCCGCCCGATATTTCCGGCGCCGAACTGCAGTGCTGTCCTCAAGTTGGAATGCCTCTGACTGAGCTGAGATTGCGTCAGAGATTATACAACCCCGCGTCTGCCCCGTCCAAGGACTGGTTCCTGCGAGGGACAGGGTGACGCGGGGCAACAGCCTGCGTAATGGTGAGGGGATATCCGGCTCTGCGCGGCCGGATCGCCGTGGGTCAGGCGGCCAGGCGCGGGGCGCGGGTGCTGCGCTTGCTGTTGTACATCCGGGCGTCGGCCACTTCCAGCAGCGCTTTCATATCCGCTCCGTCGCGAGGGAAGGTGGCCGCTCCGAAGCTGGCCCCGAATCCGATCGCGGCCAGCCCCGGAAGCCGTGAGGCGTAGTCTGTCATCAAGCGATCGAGACGAGCGATGGTCTCCCGGGCGTCGTCTTCCGACGCTTCGCTGAGTACGATGACGAACTCGTCGCCTCCGTAGCGGACGACACTGTCATAATCGCGGACCGCGGACGCCAGTATCTGCGACACATCCCGCAGGAGCGCGTCGCCGGCCTGGTGCCCCAGTGTGTCGTTGACGCTTTTGAAGTTGTCCAGGTCCACGGCGATGATGGAGAACGGCCGGCCCGTCCGGCTGGAGCGGGCAAACTCCTGCTCCACCCGGTTGCAAAGATAGCGGACGTTGTGCAGCCCGGTGAGGGCGTCCCTCTCCGCGCCCTGACGGGCGGCCTCGTAGAGTGAGGCATTCGCCAGGGGCACGGCGGCGTGTCGGGCCAGCGAATTCAGCAGATCCAGCTCCTCGATGGTGAAGTCGCGTCCGGAGCGGTACAGGTTGATGGTGCCAAGCGATGCGGACCCCGCTCCCAGCGGAGAGATGGCGGCCCAGTCGTAGGGCACCTGGGAGGGAGTCCCGTCGCCCGTGCGCACCGAGTCACGGCCGGGCCGGATGATGGCCGGACGGCCGTCACGGGCCACCTGTCCGGTCCCCGGATCGCCCACGGTCACCTTCGCTCCCCGCAGGATGACCGGCTCGCCCGGATACTCCGCTTGGCACGTGAGTCCCACTCCGTCGGCATCCTTCAGGAAGATGGCGCAGGCGTCGCAGTCCATATGCTCCGCCACCTTGCGCGCCACCGTCTGGAGGGTCTCCTGCAGGTCCAGAGTGGAGTTGGCGGACTGTGAGATGTCCCAGAGCCAGACGAACTCCTGCGTGGCGCGCGCGATGGTGGTGGCGGCCCGCTCGCTGTCCCGGACGCTACGGCTCAGGCCGGCCC
>JBBFLP010000167.1:5589-7452 GCA_037478975.1 Armatimonadota bacterium | reverse complement strand
AACCGGATTCTCCGATATTCTACCGTTTACTCGTCCATTTTGCAAGGTTTCCGTCCCCGGCAATCCCCCGGAAATCGCTGAAGCGGTGCCCACCTGAGTTGAGACTGAGGATACCCGCCCGGCCACCTGGCGGGATACCGGCGCCGGGAAGCCGGGGACAGGAGGAGCTATCAATTCTGGTATAATGAGCCGGCGCGTGCGCGCTGCCCGCCGCGAGCCGCTCTGGAGACACGATGCCTACACTCGGCATTGAAGAGGAAGTCTTTGTCACCGAACCGGCGCGACCGACGCTCCGGTCGCTGTATTACCTAGCCAGGCTTCTGGCCAGGAACCCGCGGTTTTACTATGTCCACTCGGCCTCCAACTTCGCGCGGTTCAAGGACGTGCGCTGGGGACTGATGGGCGGCGTGGAGATCTCCACTGGCGTGCACAGCGACCCGGATTGCCTGCTGGAGGATCTGCGGCTGCGCCGGCGGGATCTCGCCTCGGTGGCGGACGGATTGATCGTCCCCATGGGCCACTTGCTGGAGCAGGATACTCCCACCAACGTCTGCGGGCTGCAGGTGCATCTGGGGGAACTGCCGGACAAGGACCGGGCCTACCGGAACATCGTCCATTTCCTGCCCCTGCTGCTGGTCTTGACGGCGAACTCCCCGGCGGTGAGCGGCCGCCGCGTGGGCAAATCTTGCCGCGTGTTGAACTCCTTCGCCATAGGCCCCTTGAGGCCGGACCGCAGCTACCGCTTCCAGGATGTGATCTACTCGCGGCGCCTGGGCACGCTGGAGGTCAGGGTGCCGGATCCTGTGTGGGATCTGGAGCGGGTGCGCTGGCTGGTTCGCTGCCTTGTGGCCGTGGCCACCCTGGAGTGCGACCTTCCGTTCGATCTGGAACTCTACAACCAACAGCGCATCCTGGCGGCGCGTGACGGCCATAACGCCCACACCCGCGAGCTGTACCGTGAGCTCCGGGAGATCCTCGATGTTCCGGAGGAGCTCTTCGAGCATACTCCCTCGGACGAGGTCTGGGAGATCTACCAGCGCCAGGGGGCGGTCGCTGCCTATCGCGAGGCGGACAGGGGATACCGCGGTCTGGATTCTGCTGAGGAGGGGGAGGTGCGGCGGCGCGCCCCGGCGCTGGCCTTCGCGGCGCTGGCCGGTTTTGTGGGATACTTCCTTCCCCGGCTTCCGTATTACGCCTGGAAGGGGCTGATCGAATGAACGGCATCGTGGTGGCCGCGGGAGGGCTGGCGCTCGCCGCAGGAGGAGCACTGCTGTTCCTGCGGACTGTATGGTTCCACCGTGATCCGAAACGGGCTCCAAAAGAATCCGGAGCCGTACTTATCGCCCCTGCGGACGGGATGGTGGTCTACGCGCGTCCCTTCCAGCACGGGCGGGTGGTCTCGGAGAAGCTGGGCGAGCGCATCCCCGTCACGGAGATCACCGGCACAGCCACCGGGGAGGATTCCGGATGGATGCTCGGCATCTATATGTCACCCCTGGACGTCCACTTCAACTACGCCCCATGTGCCGGAGTGGTGCAGGCCATTCATCACCGGCGCGCGTCGTTGAACCTTCCCATGCTGGATCTGTGGGAATACATCAGGATGGTGTGGCTGAGACGTCTGGTGCAGCTGTTCGGGCGCCGGTTCCACCTGGAGAACGAACGGACCACGCTGTTCCTGGACGGGGAGCGGGTGCGTCTGGCGCTGGTGCTCATCGCGGATAAGTTCGTCAGTAAGATAAACTGCTTCGTCTCCGCCGGGCAGCAGGTGCGCTGCTCGGAGAAGCTGGCGTTTATCGGGAGAGGGTCTCAGGTGGATGTGGTGATCTTCGACGAGAACGTGCGCCTGGAAGTCCGGCCCGG
>JBBFLP010000167.1:0-5489 GCA_037478975.1 Armatimonadota bacterium | reverse complement strand
CGCAGCGGCTACCTGATGCTGGATCCCGACTCCCGCGTGGCGCTGGACGCGGCGCCGCTCCTGCGGGAGCTTACGGGAGGCGCCGCCGACTTCCTGAAAAAGCAGCTGGGTGGGCTGTACGAGCCGCAAAAGACGAAGGAAGGAAGCCGGTGAGGGACGGCACTGGAGCCGTGGAACGGGATGTGAAGGTCGCCGCGGTCATTCCCGCCTACAACGAGGAGCCGCGCATCCGGCGGGTGCTGGAGGCCGCCGTCGCGGCGTCGCTGGTGGACGAAGTGCTGGTCGTGAGCGACGGCTCCACGGATGGAACCTACCGGGCGGCGCTTGAGATCCCCGGCGTCCGTGCGGTGGAGCTAGGGTCCAACCGCGGCAAGGCCGCGGCCATGTGCGAGGGAGCCCTCTGCACGGATGCCGATGTGCTGGTGTTCCTGGATGCGGATCTCTTCGGACTGAAGCCGGAGCACGTGGATGCGCTGGCCCGGCCGGTGGTGGAGGGTCGCGCGGATATGTGCGTGGGGGTCTTCCGCGGAGGCCGGTTGCTGACGGATCTGGCCCAGAAGATCGCTCCCGTCATCTCCGGGCAGCGGGCCATCCGGCGCGACCTGTTCCTCGCCATCCCGGATTTGCCGTCGCTCAGAATGGGTGTGGAGATCGCCCTCACCCGATGGGCACGCTGGGCGGGCATCCGGGTGAGCACCACGGTCATCCGCGGCGTGACACACACTATGAAGGAAGAGAAACTGGGCCCGGTGCGCGGTCTGGCTTCCCGCATTGCGATGTATGCCGATATTGGCCGGGTGATGATGGACGGCCGCAAGCTCCGCGAACAGGCGCGGGCCCTGCGGGCTCTCCGCGGGATATGCCCGCGCGAAGAGGAGTCGCTGGGACGGTTCGTGCGCAGACGCTGAGCCCGGCCGGCGGAGATCGTTCTCCGTGAAAAACCTTCAGGCAGCCCGCGTTTTCGAGAACATCGCCGCGCTAATGGAGATCAGCGGCGAGAGCCCCTTCAAGGTGAACGCCTACCGGAACGCGGCAAACACCTTTGCCTCCCTCACCGACGACCTGGAGCAGCTGGCGGCCCGCGGGGAATTGAGGAGCATCCCCGGCGTGGGCGAGGCCATCGAGAAGAAGACTCTGGAGATTCTGGAGACCGGCACGTGCGCTCTCTACGAGCGTCTGAAGCAGCAGTTCCCCCTGACCATTCTGGAGCTGCTTGATCTGCCTGGCGTGGGCGCCAGGACGGTCCGCGCCCTCTATGAAGGGCTGGGAGTGGACAGCCTGGAGGCGTTGGAGAAGGCTGCCCGGGCCGGCCGCGTGCGTCAGCTTCCGCGGATGGGCGCGAGGGCCGAGCAGCGCATCCTGGAGAGCATCGAGCAGCTGCGGGCACGTCCCTCCGGCATCCCCATAGCGCGGGCTCTGCCTCTGGCGGAGGCGCTTGCAACTCGGATGCAGGGTTCGCCGGGTGTGCTGCAGGCCGTGGCGGCGGGCGGCGTGCGGCGCTTCGCCGAACTGGTTCCCCGGGTGACCGTCGCCGTTGTGGCGGCAGATCCGCAAGAAGCCCTGCAGGCGTTCCTCCGGGAGGCCGGAGGCGCCGTCCTGGAAAGCGGACCTGAGAGCGCCGCAGTGAGGCTGAGCGGCGGGGAGGAAGCGGAATGCTTCGCCGGCCGGCCGGAGAACGCGGGAGCCGTGCTGATCCGGGCCACGGGATCCCAGGCGCACCTGTGCCGGCTGGAAGCGCTGGCTGCGGAGAGGGGATTCAGCTTCCAGGGAGTAGCGTTGCTGGATCCTCGCGGCGAGTCGCTCTCCTGCCCGGACGAAGAGTCCTTCTACTCCGCCCTGGGGATGAGGCCGGTGCCGCCCGAGCTCCGGGAAGACAGAGGGGAGGTGGAAGCCGCCTTGAAAGGAGACCTGCCTGCGCTGATCCAGACCTCGGACCTGAGGGGAGACCTCCACGCGCATACGGTCTTTTCGGACGGCTCCGGCACTCTGGAGGAGATGGCGGAGGCTGCGCGGCGGCTGGGCTACGAGTATCTCGCCATCACGGACCATTCACAGGCTCTGACGGTGGCGCGCGGACTGAGTCCGGAGCGGTTGAGTGAGCAGGGCCGGTTGATTGACGCGTTCAACGCCTCAGGGGCCGGCATCCGGCTGCTGAAGGGTGTGGAGGTGGACATCCGGCCGGACGGCTCTCTGGATCTCCCGGACGAATCCCTTGCGGCGCTGGACTGGGTGGTGGCGAGCATCCACTCGCATTTTGCCCTCAGCCGCCAGGAGATGACGGAAAGGGCTGTCCGAGCGCTTTCTTCTCCTTTTGTGCACGTGCAGGCGCATCCTACCGGGCGGCTCATCGGCTCGCGGGATCCACACGCCCTGGATGTGGACGCCCTCATCGAAGCCGCCGCGCGCGCCGGAAAGGCGCTGGAGATCAACTCCTATCCGGAACGCCTGGACCTTAGCGCCGAGAATGCCCGCAAGGCGGCGGACGCCGGGGTGAAGATCGTGGTGTCCACGGACAGCCATCATCCGGCGCACCTGCCGAAGGTGTCATACGGCATCGGGACGGCCCGCCGGGCGGGCCTGACGGCCGGCGACGTGCTGAACACTCTTCCGCTGGATGCCCTGCTGGAGTGGACGCGCTCCCGGAGATAGCCCTGCGTCAGGCGCCTTCCTGCAGCCAGCGGGCCGCGTCCACCGCATGATAGGTGAGAATGAGGTCCGCTCCGGCCCGCTTGATGCCCGTCAGGATCTCCAGCACCGTCCTCCGTTCGTCCAGCCAGCCGTTCGCGGCGGCCGCCTTGACCATTGCATATTCACCGCTGACGTTGTAGGCGGCCACGGGCACATCCGTGATGGCGCGCGCGTCGCTGACGATGTCCAGATAGGCCAGCGCCGGCTTGACCATAATGATGTCCGCCCCCTCGTCCACATCGGCCAGGATCTCGCGCGCCGCCTCCCGGCGGTTGGCCGGGTCCATCTGATAGGAGCGCCGGTCTCCGAAGCGGGGAGCGCTCTCCGCGGCGTCGCGGAAGGGCCCGTAGAAGGCCGAGGCGTATTTCGCCGCATAGCTCATGATGGCCGTGCTCTGGAATCCCGCAGAGTCCAGCGCGTCCCGGATGGCTCCTACGCGGCCGTCCATCATATCTGACGGGGCCACGATGTCTGCTCCGGCCTCCGCGTGAGAGACCGCCGTGCGCACCAGCAGATCCAGCGTGGCGTCGTTGTCCACCTCCCCGTTGCGGACAATGCCGCAATGACCGTGGCTGGTGTACTCGCACAGGCAGACGTCCGTGATGATCAGCAGGTCCGGGACGCTGGACTTCAGAAGCCGCACAGCCCGCTGCACCACGCCATCCTTCGCCCAGGCGCCGCTGCCTTCCTCATCCTTGGAGGGAGGCAGCCCGAACAGCAGCACGGCGCGCACGCCAGCCTCGCGGGCCCGCGCGGCTTCCGCGGCCAGCAGATCCGCCGAGAAGCGGTAGACACCCGGCATGGATGGCACTTCCACCTTCACGTCCAGGCCGGGGGCCACGAACATCGGGTAGATGAAGTCCGCGGCGGAAAGTTCGGTCTCCCGCACCATCTGCCGGATGCTTTCGTTTGCTCTCAGGCGGCGCAGTCTCGTCTGGGGGTAAGCCATGGTCTCGCTCTGGAGTGTATAAAGTCCCGGTCCCGGCGGCAATCGCCGGCGTCTGGATTATAGTCCAATGCGCGGGTCCTCACACAGGACTCGCGGCGGGAGTGCGGCGGCAGGATGATCGCTTATCTGAAAGGCAATGTGCTTCGGGTCGGGGCGTCCCACTGCGTGCTGGAGGCTGGAGGCGTGGGGTACCGGGTGCAGGCTCCCGCCCCTGCGCTCGCAGCCATGCGTGAGGGTGAGACCGCGGCTCTCTACATCTACACCAGCGTCCGGGAGGACGCCATCGAGCTCTACGGCTTCTCCTCGGAGCTGGAGCAGCAGCTGTTCGAGACGCTCATCAGTGTCTCGGGGGTGGGTCCCCGAATGGCTATGGGGATGCTCTCCGCCATGAGCGTGCGGGATATCGCGTCGGCCGCGCGCGACGACGGAGCGCGCCTGCAGACCATCCCGGGCATCGGCCGGAAGACCGCCCAGCGTATCGCTCTGGAAGTGGGTGAGAAGCTGCAGGAGCTGGCGCTAGCCGCGGCCGCGGAGCAGCCGGCGGAGCCGGACGCGATGGCGGATGTGCTGGAAGGGCTGGTGGCGCTCGGCTACAGCCGGAGCGACGCGCGCAGGGCCGCTCAGGAGGCGCGCAAGAATCTGCCGCAGGAGACCAGCGCCGCTGTGCTGCTGAAAGAGGCGCTGAACGTGCTCAACCGGTAGCGCCCGGCGGCGTCCGGGCGGCTTTCGGCGGCCGGTCCGCGATGAGCGCGTCCAGCGAGATGCTTCCCGCGCCTGTCAGTGCCAGGCACGCGGACATGGCGAAGTAGGCCAGTGCCAGCTCCTTGGTGGAGATGGGATCGCCGGCGTGCGCTACGAAGGCGGCGACGGTCATTGTGAGGAATACAAAGAATGCGGCCACCCGCGTGGCCAGCCCCAGAATCAGCAACAGCCCTCCCACGAACTCTGAGCCTGCCGCGAGCCAGGCGAACACCTCCGGGAGCGGGAAGCCCATCTTGCCCACCGACTCGATGAAACCGGGCATGTTCCCGCCGAAGATCTTCTGATAGCCGTGCATGGCGATGCCAGCCCCGCAGAGCACACGGAGCCAGAGCAGCCCGAGAGACGTAGAGTTGTCCCGGTCTATCACGGCGCCCCCTCCTTCCAGCTTCGGCCTGTCCGGCCGGACCTGCATTTGATACTTATTCTACAAGACCCCTTCCAGCGCGGCATTGTTCCGGGGGAGGGTTGGCGGCGGGATGAGGGCAGAAGACTCGAAAGCTTGTGTTGACCTTCCGGGCCGGGGACGTTACACTGACTTGTGGGGGAGCTTTCCGCCGGTCGGCTTTGATCTTGCCTGCTTAAGAGGGAGGTCGGAAATGGATCCTGCTCAGACGCGGATTTCTCCCGCTGGGGCGGTAATCACCCTGTCCGTGATGTTACTGCTTCTGGCCGCTCCGGCCGGACTGTCCGGTGCATACGCTGCTTCGCCGGATATTGTGTGGTCCGCTCCCGGCCACAGTGTGCCGGTCCAGAGCGTTGCTTTCTCGCCTGACGGCGCCACAGTGGCCAGCAGCGACACTGCGGGCTTTGTGAAGCTCTGGCGAATGCCTGAAGGACGCCTGCTACGCACGCTCCGGACGCCTAAAAACGCCAGGGAACTTGCATTCTCCGCCGACGGCCAGATTCTGGCCTGCGGCAGCACGAATGCGGTGCGTCTCTGGCGAGTCGCGGACGGGACCCTGATACGCGAATTCAGTGACTTGCCCTAAGGGAGTGACGGGCGGTGTTGGCCTGAACAGCATCGGGCTGCTGGTCCGGGTGACCGGCAGAGTCACAGCCATCGCCGAAGACCGGTCCTGGCTGACGCTAT
>JBBFLP010000166.1:0-7474 GCA_037478975.1 Armatimonadota bacterium | reverse complement strand
GCCGGAGTGGACGAGCAGGGGCGTCTTGTGGCAATAAGCGGTGACAGGTTTGAGATCATTCAGGCGGCCGGAACGCTGGTCTGGGGTGCGGAGTAAGGCTGCACCGGGCCGCTGAGTGCAAGGGGAGATTTACGGCAATGAAGAAACTGGTGCTCATCCGTCACGGGGAGAGTGAGTGGAACAAGGAGAACCGCTTCACCGGGTGGACGGACGTTGACCTTTCGGAGAAGGGACTGCGCGAGGCTCGTGATGCCGGACGGCTGCTGAAGGAGGAAGGATACGAGTTCGACATCGCCTATACCTCCGTCCTGAAGCGCGCGATCCGCACGCTGTGGCTGGTGCTGGATGAGATGGACCTCATGTGGATCCCCATCATCAATTCCTGGCGTCTTAACGAGCGGCATTACGGGGCCCTGCAGGGGTTGAACAAGGCGGAGATGGCCGCGAAGTACGGGGAGGATCAGGTGCTGATCTGGCGGCGCAGCTATGACATCCGCCCGCCTGCGCTTGACCCTTCCGATGAGCGCTATCCGGGCCGCGACCGGCGCTATCGGGACCTGACGCCCGAGCAGCTTCCGCTCACGGAGTGCCTGAAGGACACTGTGGAACGCTTCCTTCCGCTGTGGCACGAGACCATCGCGCCCACGGTGCAGTCCGGAAAGCGGGTGCTCATTGCGGCGCACGGCAACAGCCTGCGGGCGCTGGTGAAGTATCTGGACGGCATCTCCGATCAGGACATCGTCGGGCTGAACATCCCGACAGGCGTTCCGCTGGTCTACGAGCTGGAGGATGACCTGAAGCCCATCCGCAGCTATTATCTGGGTGACCAGGAAGCCATTGCCGCCGCTCAGGCGGCCGTGGCCAGCCAGGGAAAGGCCAAGTAGCCGGGCAGGCCGCTTCGCCGGCGAGGCGGACCCGCCGGGCTTGTGTGTACGCCTGGGGATGTTGCCGCATAGCCTTCAGCGGAACAGCAAGCTCAGGCGTGCGGCGATGGAGCACACGGTCCGTTGTTTATATTGACAACGGGCGCGCGCGGATGGTATAAACCAGTGGACGGTCTCGCACGCCTGCAGGCCGTCCTTCCATTCCCCGGTAGCTCAACTGGCAGAGCGCTTGGCTGTTAACCAGGATGTTCGTGGTTCGAGTCCACGCCGGGGAGCCAGATTCTCTAGCGAACCGCCGGAGCCTCCGCTCCGGCGGTTTTTTGCTAGGGGCGTCAGCGAGTTTTCAGAGCACTGGCTGTTCTTGCCCGGACATCCCCTGGAAAGGGCAATCCCCTGTGCCCGAAACCTCTTCCGTCCCCATCAAGCGGTCTTTCCTGTAACCACCCTTGAGGATCGCCGGTTGAGGCGGGGGTGCAACGAGCGAGGGCATAAAAAAACCCTCTCCCCTCGTGGTATATAGACGGGTGGCAGAGGGTCGGCTGAGGGGGCACGCTTCTGGGCGCCAGTACTCCGGGAATCTGTTCCCGGAACAGACCCCCTACGGTGGTTGAGCCGCCCGCCTTCGGCGGGCGAGTCGAAACCACAGCTAGAGCATAGTGCGCGTGGTCTCGATACGCGCTCCTATGGCGCGCTACTCGACCAGCGTAGCCGGGGCAGGGGGGCACACGTATTCCGGGAGCCTGACTCCGGATCCTCTGCTGCGCTGTTTGAGCCGTCCCCCTAGGGGGGAGGAGTTGAAACCCTGTCGTCGGGGCCTGGAGCGGTGCCTCCTGCGGCTCAGTCACGCTTCCTCGTTCCGGGATGGAGAGATGCTATGGACGCTCACACGCAGACCGTCCGGTTCGGACGGATCACCCTTGAGAACCGTGGTCTGGATGGGGAATGGGATCTCGATCCCCTCCTGCCGGAAGCGCCGGTGAAGCTCCTTGATAAACTCGGATTGCAGCAGCCACTTGCGGTCGTGGTGGCGTGTGCGCAGGATTGTGGTGAAGGTAATACTGGAGCTTCCGAACTCCTTCCATCGCACCAGCGGTTCCCACTCCGACGGTTGTCCGTCCACACGGTCCTGCGCCTGGCGGGCCGCCCCCACCGCCACCGCCTCGGCGTGATCGAGGTCGGTGCCGTAGGCGACACCGCACTGTACGTAGACTGACGTCTCTTGTTCCGGCAGATAGTAGTTGGTGACGATGCTGGTGCTCAGCCGGGAATTGGGAACGATCACCACGTTGTTTGAGAGCAGACGGATTCGCGTCTTCCGCCATCCGATCTCCTCCACGTGCCCCTCTTCGCCGTTCTCCAGTTTCACAAAGTCGCCGACGCGGACCGGCCGGTCCACTGCAAGATCGAAGCCTGCAAAGATGTCGCTGAGAGTCCCCTGAAGAGCGAGTCCCACCACCAGTCCGCCAAGCGCACCTCCCGCCAGCAGAGGCGTGATGTCCAGTTCAAGCGTCCTCAGGATGAACAGGAGTCCCACGCTGGCCAGCGCAAAGTTCAGCAACTTGCGAGCCACCACCAGACGTCCCGAGAGATCAGAGATGTCCTCACCCTTTTGCCAGCGCCTCTCCAGGTAAAGGGCGAAGCTGCGGTTCACTGCTACGATGGCTTGCCAGAACAGAATGGCTATCCATACCACCGTCAGAAACGTGTCAAAGTTCCGCTCGAATGCCCGGGCGCTTTTGATGGCGGGGAGCGCCGCGAAGGTCTGGGCGAGCCCCATCAACACGATCCCGGCGACCGCTACCCTCCGCAGCGATGGCAGAAGGGCTTCGGCTACGGTGGGGTTGAGCCTTCCGACCACCGGACGCAGGAAACGCATCCAGAAAAGATGAACCGCCAGAGCCGCGAGTGTGAAGGAGATGAGGATCCAGCCTGCAGCAAGATAGGCGTGTGGAGCGTCAAAAGCGGAGAGTATCTCAGGTATCACGTCGGACAGTCCTCCCGAAGGCGCAAGACCGGCTCGCCTGCCGCATTATACCCACGCCACCGGCGCAGACACGGGATTTGTCTTCCTTTTGACCGGTATCGGAGCGGGGGGTGGTGGCTGCTTTCGCAGGGACCCCTTCGGCGTTCCCGGAACACCACCTACGGTGGTTGAGCCGCCCGCCGGATGCAGGCGAGTCGCAACCACACAGCCAGACGTGGTCTCGATCCGCGCGCCTTCGGCGCGCTACTCGACCAGCGTAAAGTGGACCGGGCCACCCTTTTCAGGGTGGCCCGCATCAGACTCCCATGTTTGCCGTCGGCTCCTCCCGGCTGGCGCGGGGTCAGGGGGCGACGTTCGGCTCCTCGGGCGGTTCGGGCACGTTCTCGCGTGTCGCGTTGCCACTCAGCACCACTCCTGTCAGTCCCTCTGCCACCTCGATAGCAGTGCTGGTACTGGAGATCACACAGCCGCTGACCGCCACGGTTTCCCCGCCGGTGATGCGCAGCGCCGGCGCGACGAATCTGGCCATCTCCCGGCGCAGCTGACAGCCTGCCACCGCCACCAGACTGCCTCCCTGGATATCTATGCACGGTCCGCTGTTGGACTTCATCTCCAGTCCACTCATCCGCACCTGAGCTCCCTTCCCGTGGATGAGGATCCCGCTGTGATGGGTCCAGTAGGTGCCGCCCGCCAGACTCAGCGTGTGAGCGCCATCCACCTCAATGCCGATGCCGCAGAAGTCCGCCGTGCAGTTGCTCATTGAGCCCCACATCGTCCCGCGGATCTCCGACCCCGGCACGCTCTCCACGAACTTGTATCCCCGGTCCGCACTGAACACGAAGCAGTCGCTCAGCAGCAACAGGTCGTTCTTGCCGATCAAAAAGCCAATGCCTTGCGCCAGAAAGCGCTTGCTCGCCGGCGACCAGATTTCCACCCGCGAAATCCACGAGACATCCCAGGTGCCGAGCATCCGGATCCCCACGTTATGGATGTCCACCAGGAAACAGTCCCGGATCAGAGCCCGCCCCACGTTGGATTTGCCGTCCGCCGAGATACCGTCCCAGGCGTTCTGGATCTTCACTTCGCTCACCCGTGTGCCTACTCCGGCCAGCTGGATGATGGCTGGACGTTCCGATGGCTGGCCGCCCTTCCAGTCCTGGAAGAAATACAGGCCGTGCACCGACCCGCCTCCCAGAAGGCGGATGGCCGGGCCGTCCGGCACTTCGGGCAGGATGGTGGGCAGAGTCACCTCGTCCGCCACCCAGGCGGCGTTCTCGGCCCCGGTCAACTCCTGCGCCTTCAGCTCCAGCGTGCGAGTGATCCTGTAACGTCCCCGGGGCACCCGCACCGGCTGCCCGTTCTGTCTGCCCAGGGCGATCGCCCTTTCAAACGCAGCGGTGTCGTCCGCCTTGCCGTCGCCGACGGCTCCCAGACTGCGCACGTCTATCGCCGCCGCGTCCTGTGGAGCCGCCAGCGCCGCCAAGGGGAAAGCGGCCGTCAGAAGCGCCGCTGCAAGAATCGCAAGCCAGACACGCATTGTCATTTGTTTGGATCTCTCCTCCCCGCGGGACCGGCCGGGTCCCGCTTTTCGGGGAAGGTTCGACGCAGGGGGGCAGGAATCCTCAGTCCGGGATATAAAGACCCTCAGGGAGAAGGAGCCCGGAGCGGCTGTCTGGCGCTGGTTGCCCGGCCGCGCGGTCTCCGTCCCTCAATCCTCCAGAAGTGTGGTTAGAAATATGAGTTTTGCCGAACGAATGGATGCCGTCTGGCAGAAGGTGGGGGCGCTCCGGTCCGGCTCCGAGGAGCTGATGGAGCGCATCCGCGCGGAGTTCGATCTTGCGCAGGAATTTGTTGAGTCCTCCGAAGAGCGCCGGAAGTATGCCGGTCTGGTGGAGGAAGCGCTCAGCGGTTTCGAGTCCGCACTGAGTTCCGGTGCAAGCCTGCAGGATGCGGTCGAGCAGGCTGAAAAGGCGCTGGAGCCCATCGGACAGGAGCTGCGGAAGTTCACCATCCACCTTTGCGGACACGCTCACATTGATATGAACTGGCTGTGGCCGTGGCAGGAGACCGTCAGCACCACACGCGACACCTTCTCCACGGTGGACCGGCTGATGCAGTCGTTCCCGGACCTGAAGTTCTCGCAGGACCAGGCCTCCACCTACGTCGCCATGCAGGAGTATTGCCCTGAGGTTTTCGAGATGCTCCGGAAGCGCGTGGCAGAAGGCCGCTGGGAGGTCACGGCGAGCACCTGGGTTGAGGGCGAGAAGAACCTGGCTTCAGGGGAGGCTCTCTGCCGGCAGATGCTCTACACCCGGCGTTACTTCAAGGAGCACTTCGGGTTGCCCTACGACGCCGTCAAGATAGACTGGGAGCCGGACATGTTCGGGCATAGCCGGATGCTGCCCGCCATCCTGAACCGGGGCGGAGTGCGGTGGTACTACTTCTGCCGCGGCGGCAAGGAGCCCAAACTGTTCTGGTGGCAGGCGCCGGATGGCTCGCGCGTTCTGGCTTATCAGGACAACGAAAACTGGTATAACGGCTTTATCGGTCCGCACATCACCAAGATGATGCTCCGGGTGGAGCGTGAGACGGGCGGACTAAAGGATCACCTCTATATGTTCGGGCTGGGCGACCACGGGGGCGGCCCAACACGCCGGGACCTGCACCGCTTTGTCCGGATGAGCCGCTGGCCCATCTATCCCACGTTGAAGCTCAGCCGGGTGCAGGACTTCTTTGCGGCGGCGGAGGCTGCCGGGCTTGACCTGCCGGTCATCGAGGACGAGCTGAACTTCGTGTTCGAGGGCTGTTACACCTCGCAGTCCAGCGTCAAGCGGGGCAACCGGGTCAGCGAGAACGAGCTGGTGCGGGCCGAGGTGGCGGCGGTCATCGGGCGCGCGCTTGCAGGTATGGCCTACCCTCTGGATGACCTCAACACAGCGTGGCGGAAGACCATGCTCTGCCAGTTCCACGACATCCTGCCGGGTTCGGGCGTCCACGCCACATATGAGTATTCCTCCGCACTTTATCAGGAAGTCGCCGCGGTCACGGAGTCCGTCATCACGCGGGCGCTCAGGCAGGTGGCCGCAAAGGCCGATACCGCTTCCGTGGTGGGTCTCCCGCCGGAGCCGGACGGAGAGGGTTCGGAGTTCGGTGACGGCCTGGGAGCGGGCGCAGGCGATGCCAGCCTGCCGGGAGGAGTCACGGGCTACAACGCCGGGGCCGCTGGCGCACAGCCGTTCATCATCTTCAATCCCCTTCCGTGGGATCGCAGCGAGCTGGTGGTCGCCAAGATCTGGAACACCGGATGGGCGCACGACCGCATTCTGGTGCGCGACAGTGAGGGCCACACCGTGCCCGGGCAGGTGGTCGGAACTGGCAACTTCTGGGGGCACGATTTCATCTCGGTCGCGTTCCCGGCCAAAGACGTCCCGGCGACAGGCTACCGCATCTACGGAGTCGAGCGCTCGCCGGCGCCGGTGAAGGCCGAAGGGGCGAAGGTGATCGCGGCTGCGGAGAAGACATACACCCCTTCCACCGAACTGCCGGTTGTGACTCTTGAGAACAAGTATCTGCGCGTGGGGGTCGAGAGCTCAGCGGCTGCTATCGTCAGCATCGTGGACAAGGCCACGGGGGTGGAGTTCGTCCCGCCCGGCGAGCGGCTGGGTCTGCTGGAATATGTCCAGGAGGCTCCGAACTCCATGGCCGCCTGGGTCATCGGACAGCTGACCAGCATCGAGCCCCTTGCGGATAGCTGGGTGCTGGAGGTGAAGCAGCGCGGACCGCATCGCGCCGCTGTGGTCTGCAGGAGGAAGTACCGCTCGTCCACGTTCGCGCTGGAGATCGGTCTGGCGGAGGACAGCAGACAGGTGGAGTTCACTCTGGACGTCAACTGGCTGGAGATGGGCTCGCACGAGACCGGAATCCCGCAGCTCCGGGTATCGTTCCCGGTCAACGTGTCCAATCCGCGGGCGCGGTATGAGGTGCCTTTTGGCAGTATCGAGCGGCCCGTTGGCCCTCAGGAAGTTCCTGCGCTCAAGTGGGCAGACATCTCAGGGGAGAACGGCGGACAGCAGGCAGGCATCACGCTTCTGAACGCGGACAAGTACGGTCACAGGGCGGATGGCAATGTGCTCCGGCTTACTCTCCTGCGTTCCAGCTATATGCCGGACCCGCTTCCCGAGATGGGCCAGCACATAATCCGCTGGGCCGTGCAGCCTCATCTTGGCGATTGCAGCGTCAGCGAAGCCACCCGTGCGGGTTGGGCTTACAACGCGCCGTTCAGCGTGGCCAGCACGGACGCCCACACCGGCGAGGAGCCCGCTGCTCAGGGGTTCATCCGCTGCGAGACGGACAATGTGATGCTGGCATCTGTCAAGAGGGCTGAGGATTCGGACGCGCTGATCCTTCGCCTCTATGAGATGGAGGGGCGCGCGGTCCGGGCTGCCGTCCGCCTGTCCCGGGTGGCGCCAGAGAACGCACCGGCCGTCGAGACGGACATCCTGGAACAGCCGCTTGAGAAGTCCACGGCCAGCTATGCAGGCGGCCTCCTGGAGGTGGACGTGCCCGCTTACGGCGTGGTCACCGTAAAGGTAGGCTAGCCGGCGCG
>JBBFLP010000165.1:0-7694 GCA_037478975.1 Armatimonadota bacterium | reverse complement strand
GGTAAAGCACGCCGCCAACACGCCAGGCGTCGGCTGCAGCGATGGACACCGCGCTACCGAGCCCCGTATGATTGGGGCCGACCAACACCAGGCAATCCCGCGCTTCACCGTCCGGCAGGGCCAGCCAGGCGCTTGCGGCAGCCGCCCCAGAGTAGATGTAGCCGGCGTGAGGACAGACGAGGGCGATCACTTTCCCGGTCACCGCCGGACGCCTCGCCGCGGCGAAGCAGCGATCCACCATCGAAGCGACGGCCTCCGGTGTTCCAGGGTAGAACGCCCCTGCGACGGCAGGTTCTCGCACCACCATCTCCATACCCCAAGTGTACCTCACGGAGGTGCCCGGCAAACCTGACAGGGAAGCCCTGCGGAACCCGGTAGATGTACTTGATTTTTCCCATCTGCCTTGACTCCGCCGGAAGGCGGCTCCTATACTCGGACTAAAGGAGCCGGGGCTGCCGTTGGCAGACCTGCCAGGGATGCATCCGGCTGCAGCCATCCGGGCTTGAAGAGATGGAACGTCCGCGGCCGGACCGCCTGCGGATCAGCCGCCAGAAGGAGAAACGACCGCCGTGAAAATGCAGCAAAGCGGCAATCTGCCGACCAGGAGGGGGATTCCCAGGCTTCCGCGCCAGGCTTTCCGGAACGGGGCGCGCATCACTCTGCCGGCGGGGGACGTGCAAACGGCAAGAGGATGGGTCGGGCTCCTGATGCTTGCCGTGCTCCCTGACGGCGTGCCTTCCCTGTCCGTTCCCCGTGACCCCGGCGTTCCGGAACTGCGGCGGCAGTCCGTGAGCCCGGCTGCGGGAGAGGGCAAGCGTGAAGAGCGGGCGTGACCGGCACCCGGGTGGCAGACCTCCAGGAGCGGGCTGGCACGGTGGCCTTGCTTCCCTTGGATTACAGGATGTTTACAGAATATGTAAATCGCCCCCCATCGCCGGAAGGGGGTATTTTTTTCCTTGACAGGGTTCCGGGCGGGGCCCTATAATCAATGTAACCGGTTCCATGAAGGGAGCATTTTCTGCGCCGCGGCAACCAGCCGGAAAGGCTGAACCGGGCGCCAGAAGACCAGCTGGGACGAATGAACGACCGGGACAGGGAGACCGGCGTCAAGCCGGCACGGGTGAAGGAAAGGCCCCCCTGCAGATAGCTTCGCCGCCCACACGGTGGAGCGTGCCGGATCATCCAGTCCTCGCAGATTCCATCCCTCCGGGGTGAACCGGCCGGGGAATCTGGAAAGCGTGCGACGCGCCCGGAGGCGTCACCTCCGCTGATCGCCCTGCCGGGTGCATGTCTTGCGGAAGGAGAACAACGATGAGATCCCTCAGAGGGTGGGTGGCCGTCCGGCTGTTGCCGGCAATGGCCACCTTAGTGGTTGCCGCCGCTCTGGCTGGCGTGCCCGCAGCGGCGGATGTCGTGATCGTCGAAAGCCGGACCATCACCGGCGAGGTCACCCCTTATCCCCCCTATCAGGAGATCGGCAGCTGGCTCAACACGGCTGCCAAGAGCACAGTGCCGGGACTGGTTGCCCCCGGCGCGCGTTTCGTGACCAGCGGGGATGGCAGGGGTATCAAGATCAAACCCACCCTGGCTGTGCCGGGTGGTGACTACCGTGTGGAGATCACCCAGAACTCTAGTTTTGGCAATGTCTCTACGGATGTCATCATCGCTATCTCGGTGACCGGCGGCTCCGGACTGCCCGCCACCACCGACGCATTCCAGGCTCCCGGAGCGAATACCTGGAAGCTGGTGGGCGATATGAAGCTGGATCCAGGCGTCACCGAGCCCGAGATCACCTTCACTTATCAAAGTGGAACCATACACGGGCAAAGCCGCTGGATCTTCGATTCCATCCGGTTCACACAGATCCAGCCCTGCCTGAACACCCCTCCCGTTACGGCGGTGGGGCCGTTCGACGCCGGAGCGACGACCGTGCGGGTAACGGGCATCTCCACGGATCCGGCAGCTTCGGCTGTGACGGTCTATCAACTCGCGGGCGGAGTGCCTTCCGTCATCGGGACGGCGGATCCGCAGGGGCAGGCTGCAGTGGACGTCCCGGTAAGCCCGCTGGTGCGCGGCACTCAGGTGTTTGCCACCCAGACTGTGAACGGTCAGGAGGGCTGCCTGCCCACCGGCGGGGCACTTGTCGGTTCCGGGCCGAACCCGCCCGTGCTCGTGTCTCTGGGAATCCGGGAGACGCTCACCAGCGGACCGGTCGGGACCGATGGTGGCACCTCCGGCCCGATCGAGTGGCTCGGACCGAAGGAGACTCTGAGCGGAGCCCCGATGGGCAAGCTGGTCATTCCGTCCAACCAGTGGCAGACCATCACGTTCGACCCGCTGACCGATCCGGTGCTGAACTTCAACGCGGGGAACAACGCACTGGACGGAGCTTTCGGAGTGCTGGAGCATCTGGCCATTGCGCCAGCTCGATTCGGTGACGGCGACCCGGGCAGCTACAGGCTCTACATTGACTGGGTGAAGAACGGGGACACCGTCATCACGGACTTCGAAAGCTTCAATGCTGGCGATTCGGCGCTGCTGCGCCAGCCCAGCTTCTCCGGAAGTACCAGCGGAAACCTGCGCCTGCCTGCTCCGAACGAGGCGGTGGTGGACGATACGGTCTCCGAGAGCGGTTCGAAGTCGCTGCGCATCTGGTTCCAGTTCCTGGACGGGGCTCCGGCCCGCTGGGTACGCCTGACCACGTTCAACGCAGCTAACGTGCCGAATCCGCAGGTGGACCTGACGAAGCCTATCTCCATGCGCATCCTGCTGCAGCCGGCCGCCGAGAGCGGCAACCTGAACCTGGTCGGCCCGGCGAATGTGACCGCAAGCGACGGTGACCCGGCCGTCTTCAGCGTGACCGCACTGAATGCTAGCGGCCCCGTCCATTATCAGTGGTACAAGAACGGGCTGCCCATCCTGGGTTCGGACTCCGCCACGCTGACGCTGCCGGCCGTAACGATGGCTGACAATGGCGCAAAGATCCGCGCCACGGCTTTCGACGGAAGCCGGCGGGTCTACAGCGCTGAGGCCACACTGACCGTCATCGTGAAGCCCGCTGCGATCGGCGAGGTGAAGTCCAAGGTGGACGGCGCTCAGGTCAAGCTGAAGAATCCGGTGGTGGTCACCAAGTCCGACTCCGGCGGTTACTGGGCGCAGGAGCAGGATCGTTCTTCCGGCATCCGGGTGGTGTCCTCCCAGAATCCGCCGGTCAACACGCTCATCTCCAACGTAGAGGGCATTATGGCCACCGATCCCGAGACCGGTGAGCGCTACATTGACGCATCCGGCAAGACAGCGTCAATCGGATCACCGTTCACGCCGAAGCCACTTGGCCTCACCAACAGGGCGGCTGGTGGTTCCCGGATGACTGACGGTGTGGGAGTGCCGAACGATGGCCTCCTGGTGACGCTCTGGGGACGGGTGACCGGCGTGGACTTCAGTGTCCCCATCTCGTTCTACCTGGATGACGGCTCGGGCGTGGTCAACGATACGCCCACGGACTTCATCCCGTCCGCAGTACCCGGCGTCAAGGTGCTGGTGGAGTCGTTCTTCCCGAGCATCGGAGACTACTGCAAGGTGACGGGCATCTCGCGCCTGGCCCGCAAGGACGGGCGGACCTTCCGGGTGGTTGAGGCGCTGAGCGATATGCATATCGAGCGCGTCGCGCCCTGAGAGCGGCGCAAAGACTGTTGAGCCCCCGCGCCTGGACGGGCGCGGGGGCGAGGATTTCCCCCTGATCTCTTGAATCCCCTCTAAAGCAACCGGGGGATTCGAGCCGAAAGGGGTGGTGTAACCGGTAACGCAGCCGCCAAATATGGAACCAGCATATATGGCAAGCTGACATTGCCCGCCGGGCGGGCCCGGGCAGTCTCCAAGGCGGGCGGTGTGCAGACTACCGGTTGTGCGCCACGAAGATCGGCACGGCTGGCTCGGGGGAGGTGAGGAGCTGCCGTGCTTGAGACTGGCACGCTCCCCTGCGCGGGACGGGAGCGCTGTCCGGTAAGAGATGTCCCGCAGCAATCTGTGTCAAGGGAGAATGCGAAATGCGACCAGGCAGGCTCCTGAGCCTGTTGGCCATCGCGGCGGTCTGCGCCGGACTCGCCGGGCTTCTTGCCCCGGCTCCGGCTGAGGCGGCCATCGGGATCGTCCGGTGGCACGCCGTGGGGTCGGACCCGACAGCCACGATCCACTACAGGCTCAACCTCCCCGCCACCTCGGGGACCATTCAGATCAAACGCGCATCCGACAACAGCGTCATCAAGACGATCACGCTGTCTGCGTCGGATCTGACCGACGGGCCGCACTCGGTCCTGTGGGACGGCACCAATGATGCAGGGGTGTCCGCTCCGACCGGGACCTACTATGCGACCATCACCGTGAACCGCGGTCCCGTGCCATCCAGCCCGGATTACGGACGGGCGTTCCGCATCCGGGATCATTCTGTGCAGAACCCGACGGCGCACCGCTACTTCGGGATCGACGCGGATAACAACCCGGCCAACAACAACCAGCTGAACCCGGCTCTGTCCACGTTCGGCAACATCTACCTGGCCAACACGGTGTCGAAGAACATCGAGGTGTGGCTGCCGGGCAACCCGGACTCTGCGGACTACGCCACCTGCGTCATCGGCGATCCGGAGGTCCTGCCCGGATGGACGACCGCCTTCGCCGGCGGCAGCGCTCCCTTCGGGGTCGCCGTGTCGCGCAGCGGCCGCGTCTTCAGCACGGACCGCTCGCAGATCCGGCACGCCAACTGGAACTGGGACGGGTCGGACCGGCGCGGCACGACCGCCAGCTCCGCGATGGGAAACACCCGGGACAATGACGTCATCGGACTCGACCCTGCGGTGGATGGCGTGTATCACGCTGCATTCTCCAGCGGTCCCAAGTTCGGAGCCGTGAAGCTGGGGGCCGACTACACCCCGCCGAACGATTTCGGAGCATTCAAAGTGCTTGCCACGTCTGTTGCTCCGCCGGACACCTGGAGTGAGACATCCGGCGGTATCGGCTTCGGGGACGAGACCGCTCCAGTCACGAATGCCACGTGGTACATCGCCAGCGCGGTGAACGGCTGGGTCAAGCGCTGGACCACCAGCGGCTCCAGCTGGGATGACATCGTGGCCACCCAGGATCTGGGCTTCAATCTGGCGGTCAGCACCGCGTCCGACATCGCCATCAGCCCGAAGAACCCGAACATCGCGGTGGTGACCCGGGCCGCCCCGGCGGCGGGTGAGCACAACATCGAGGTCTGGGACATCAGCACGCAGACCCGGCTGGGCACGTTCTCCATCGGAACTGCGGCGACCGCCAAGGCATCGTTTGATGCCTGGGGGAACGCGCTGATCGTCTCGGGAACGGCCAGCACCACCGGACAGCTTGGCGGTGTCTGGGCGTATCTGTACGAGTTGCCGGACAACGGCTCCACGGACTCGCGGGACACCATCACATTCGTCCACACGGGTGGAGCGACGCCGCCCGTAATCGAAAGCGCAGTGGCCAGCCCGGCGAGCATCCCGCTGGATGACTCGACAACGACGACGATCACCATCACCGTCCGCGATGCGGAGGGTATCGCTACGGTCACGTCCGTGCTCGTGGACCTGAGCCCGCTGGGATACTCGGCCACGACGCCGGCCGTGAAGGTGAGCGATCTGAGCGCGACCCGGGCCATCTACGAGGTGACCGGTGTCAAAGCTAAGCCCTCCAGCAGGGCGGGTCTGCTTTCGCTGACAGTCACCGCGACGGACAACACCGGCAAGACCGGTACGGGTTCCTGCGCGCTGACCACCACCGGCGGAACGTTGACCGGTGTCATCCGGCACAAGACTGGCGGATTCCCGGTGGCTCAGGCCTCCGTGTCTGCGACCGACGGCAAGAACGTCTACACGGGAACCACGGACTCCGAGGGCGTCTACACGCTCCAGGTGAACCCGGGAACGTTCACCGTGACGGCCAGCAAGATCTATTATGGGGCCGGCACTGCTTCTTCGGCCACCGCGGTGACGCTCGGCGGCACCAGCACTCCCGCCACTGACGCCACCGTGGGATCCATCAACGTCAATCAGGTACGCAGCGCTCCGCTGGGCTCGAAGGTATGCGTTGAGGCTGTGGTCTGCGCCGCGGGCTACAACCCTGAGAACGCGGCCAACGCCCGGCCGAAGTTCTACCTGCGCGACTCATCCGGCGCGGCGAACAACGGCCTGACCACACCCACCAACAACCTCGGCATCCGGGTCTACGCGCCTGCCGCCGATCCGGCTCCGGCCGAGGGCGATCGCGTGGTGGTGGAAGGCATCAAGACGCTGAACGCGTTCGAGGAGCTGCGCATCTCGCAGGTCTCCAACTACGCCCGCGTCGCGACCGGCCAGAGCTATCCCGCCCCGGACGCCGCGGTGGCGAACGACATCAACGACAATATGAACAACCTGAGTGACGCCCGCTGGGGGAGTCTGGTCAAGCTGAGCGGCGTGACCGTGGCCTCCGTCACTCCGGACGCCACCGCCGACTGGCACGAGATGACGGTGACGGACGATTCGTCTCCAAATCCCGGGCTGGTCATCGTCTGGAAAGCCACCGGTGTGGCCGCTGCAGACCTGCCGAAGGTGGGCGACGTGATTGACGTGACCGGCGTCATCAGCCGCAAGGAGTCCACAGAGCTGGGCGGGCGCCCGAACTGCGTGGAGCCAAGGCGTCTGGCCGACCTCCAGAGCGCCGTGGTGGACGTGGACAGCGTCGGCAAGGCTAAGGCTCAGCCGAATGGTATGACGGTGAACATCACTCAGCCGATGGTGGTGACCCTGTCGCCCTTCGGCGCACCCGACCGCTACTGGATCCAGGATCCCGACGGGACCGCCGGCATCCGGGTCAAGGCTGACGGCGACCGGCCGTCGGTGGGTCAGACCGTCCGTGTCTCCGGCCGCCTGGCCGTGGACCCGGCCAACGGTGAGCGGATGCTGGTGAACTCGTCTTACACGGTAGTGGGCACCGGCACCACGAAGGTGTGGACCATCAACAACAAGAACATCGGCGGCAAGGGCTACGTCGGCCCGAACGGCCAGCCTCTGACCCTCGGCCTTGAAAACCAGGGACTTCTGGTCCGGGTGTTCGGCCGGGTGACGAAGGTGGAGTTCTCGCCTGAGATGTACTTCGTGCTGGACGACGGCAGCGGAGTGGACTCCGGTGACGGCACCGGCATCAAGGTGATCGAAACGCAGACGTTCCCGTCGGTGGGCGACTACCTGAGCGTCGTCGGCGTCATCTCTTCGGAGATCGTCAATGGTAAGAAGGTGCGCGTGCTGCGCGGACGGGAGGGACTGTTCCCCGAGGACATCACCGTCCTGGCGCCGTAACGCCTCACACCTCATAAGCCGTACTTACGGCCGACTTCGGGGCCGGGGAGCATTGCTCCCCGGCTCTCTTTCTTTCTTCAAGTTCGCAGGCACTTACTGGATCCTGCTCCCGACACGCGCGCCGAGGGCGCGCTCCTCGACCAGCGGAGGAGCAAAGGACGGTTCCGGGACTTGTTGCCGGAACTCCGGCGGAAGCCAGTGGTCGCCCCACACTCTCGCGTGCGGAGCGGGCGGGCGGCATGGTATATCCTCCTGACACGGTCCCGCGAGGATCGTAAGCTTTCGACCAAACCAGCACAGGAGACCTTCGAAGATGCCCAGACTTCAGTTGCGGGACGCGCA
>JBBFLP010000164.1:0-7721 GCA_037478975.1 Armatimonadota bacterium | reverse complement strand
AGTTGATCGTCAGGGCGTAGCACTTGCCGCCGTGGAACGCCAGCGCCATCACCCATGCGTTTTGCTCCGGCACTCCGGCATCCCAGTACTCCCCGTTTGGATTCCAGTAGCCGTGGATGACCACATGGCCGAGGTCACCCTGAGCGTAGCTGGGATCGGCCCCGTGGCTGGTCCAGAGGCGTCCGTCCGCCGGATTGACGGCCATTGCCTGAACCCACATCTGGCCAAGAGTCCCGACGAAGTTGCTTACGCCGGAGCCAGGCGGGTCATTCCTGTTCGCGTGCCAGATCTCGCAGTTCTGCACTCCGATGGTGCGGTCCGCCCCACCATCGAAATACTGGAACAGTCCCGACCCTCCGGTCGCGCCATTCCAGCGAGTGATGAAGTTAGTCCCGCCAACCGGGAAGCTGGGAGGGCTGCCTCCGCCATTGCCGCGGGCGACCGCATACAGCCGGTTCGAAACCGGATCATAAGCCACACCGGTCTCCCAGTCACGGCCCCAGCCGGAGTTCAGACGGGCGTTGGCCGCGATGCGGCGGATGCCGTCCTTGTAGTTGTTCGGCCACTGCACGGCATCACCGCTGACGTTCTCCGGCCAGCGGATGGAGCACAGATCCCAGTCGGTGCCATTGTTGCGGTTCCAGATGATCGCGAAGTAGTCTTCTCCGTCCTGGCCCTTGCCCACATACTCGAAGGACAGCATCCGGAACTGGCTCTCGCTCCAGCCGTTGTTGATAATGCCGTTCTGAGGGGACTGCTCCACCTGTCCCAGGGCGACGTCATAGCGCCAGAGGAAACGGCGGCGCCAGGGCTCAACACCCACCATGATCCAGTAGATGTTGCCGTCGCCGCCTACGGTCATACCCACGATGCGGTTGTTATCGCCCGTATCGCAGACGCCGTTGTTATCATTGTCCGGGCACCAGATCGGAACGACGTTGCCGTTGGCGTTGAACTGGAGAATGCGGTGCGGGGCCGATCCCGCATAGTTCCAGTTGATCTCGATCCAGTTCTGCAGCCCGTAGACCAGGCCATCGCCACCGACCACCAGTCTGGTGATGCCGCCCGGAAGCCCCTGAGCCGGCAGGTTGATGTCAATGCGGTCACCATTTGCCTTGAAGATGGTGACGCCGCTGCCTACTCCCGGCTGACCGTTGACCGAAATCGGATAGGCACAGAAGACGTTACCGTTCGGATCAACCGCGATGCTCGCGAACTTGATCCGCCGGCGGTCTTTGATCCAGCCCTGGTTGTTCTGGTTGGCTTTCAGGCCGGTGTATTTGAGCCCGGTGGTGCCAACCTTCGTCCAGTTCGCCGCAGAGACGGCGCTGGCCAGGGACATGACGACTGCAGCGGTTGTCAGTAGCGCAACAACCCGTTTCATACTGCCTGTCTCCCCTTTTCTCTTGAGAATAGCAACCAGAATACAAAAACGTCCCCGCAGAAGCTATCCAGGACTATTGCACCTGCTTTCGCTTCCGCTGATGACGCCACACACCCTCATTATCTAGGCTAACATCCCGGAAGTCCCCTGTCAACCTCGTATTCACGCGTTCGTGACGCAGCAAACCGGAAAATGGGCGACGCCGAGGACCGAGAGGAAACGCCGGCGCCGCCCGCCCGGTTTGTGTCCCAGGAACCGGTGAACGCCGCCGGCGCTTCATCTCCCGGAAGACCCGCGCCCGCATCGGGCCTGGTCTTCCGGCGACACGGGAAGGAATTGCTCTCCAGTGGTGATTATCGGACGCCTGGCTCGCCAGCATAACCGCTGACGCGAAAAACCGGCACAATGGACGGGGAAAGAGATTAAGGAGAAGAGAGATGGGGCGAGTGAGGAGACTTGAACTCCCGGCCTCCAGGGCCACAACCTGGCGCTCTGACCAACTGAGCTACACCCGCCGCGGATCGCCCCCGCTACCCGAGGGCGAAAATGATTATACCCCGGCCGGCGGTATTCATCAACGGCCGGGGCACGGATCAGACTTTCGCCGCCGGTGAGGGATGGGGTCTCAGTTCCCCGCCTGAGGCAGAATGTCGGAGGCCGTCCGGAGCCGGATGACCGGCCGGAGCGCGCTCCCATCCGCCTCCAGTCCGACAACGCCGGTGACTGTAACAAAAGAGAACGGAGGGGCCGCGGGAGAAATGACCCGGACCGATCCGGATCCGTCGGTCAGCACGAAGGAAACGGCGCCGTTCTCCTGCTGAACGCCGGAGACCGCGCCGGAGGCGCGAACCTGCAGTCCCACATTGTTGGGACCGCGGCCGCCCTCCGCACCGGGATTGGCCCCCTGTGTGCTGCCGCCCAGATCGCGGATGGCCAGATGGGGGGCTGCGGGCAGGACGCAGCGGCCCAGCCGCTGCACCTGGGCCTGCAGGATGGCCCGCTCCGGACCCTGCAGCCCCAGAATGCCACTGACGTTCACGACATCACCCACCGTGACCTGGGCATCCGACACAACCCGGATGCCCGCCGCCGCATCCCAGTCTTGAATCACGAAGAAGCCTTGCTCCACGAACGTGACGGGCTTGCCCGGCAGCGCAACCGGCTGGCCGTCGGCAAGAGACTTCGCTGCGCCCACAGTAGCGGTTCCCGGCGATGTTGCCGAAAAGCAGAGCAACCGCGCCCCGGTGGGAGTATCCGTCGCGATGTAGAGGTTGCCCTGCGCGTCGAACGCCGGGGTGGAGCGCGTCCGTGTGCCCACGTTCAGGGACCAGAGCATCCTGCCGCGTCTGTCCAGCGCAAAGATCATCCCGGTATCCACCCCGAAATAGGAGCGGCCGAAAGCGTCCAGGCTTGCCGCGGACCTGGCGCGGCGCGGAGCGCCGTCCACTATGGTCTGAAACTGCCAGAGGGGATCCCCGGATGCCGCCTCAAGTCCTGCCACCACGCCTGGCCAGGCCGCACCGACAGCCAACCCGTCCGCCGCAACGGCCACCGGCGCCTGGGAGAAGATTCCGAACCGGTAGCTCCACGCCTCGGTCCCTGTCACGGGATCCACGGCTACCATATACCCGGTCTGATCGGTCAACAGGATGCGGCCATCGGGGGCGATCGTGGGGGTGCAGTACATATGGCCGGGATTCACGTACGTCCAGACAGGGTTCCCGGCGGAGTCATACTTGTAAAGATACTGAAACGCCGCTACGTATATGCTGCCGTCCGCCGCGACAGCCGGGCCGGAGAGCACATGCCCCACCCCGGGATGCGAACGGGTCCAGCGGGCCGTACCGTCCGGCTTTACGCAGACAAGATGAGCGTTGGCTCCCACCGGCGGAAAGTACTCGTAGACCGCAATGAGCACGTCCCCACCCGGCAGCACGGCAGGATGCGAGTCCGCCGAGGTTCCCGGCGAGTCATAGGTCCAGACGTGCGCGCCCGTGGAGCTGAGTCTGTGAAGAGAGCCCACCGCGTCCAGCACATATACCGAGCCATCCGCCGCGATGGCGGCGGATGGCGTGTTCTGGTCGCCGAAGAACGTGGACTGCGTGGCTCCTGTGGAATAGGTCCAGGCGGGGGAGCCGTCCGCGTTGAAGACCCGGAGTACTCCGTCTGCCGTCCCGATATAGATACGGCCCTGCGCGTCCACTACGGGCGAGGCATAGTTGGCGATCGTGCCCGGCCCCAGATCCACCGACCACTTGAGGTCCAGAAGCTTCGGTCCGGAGACACTCGCCTGGCCCGTCCGGGTCAAATCCCGGTGATACATCGGCCAGGGATGAGTCCCGGCGTATGAAGGAACAGCCTGCGCCACGACGAGGACGGCGGACAGGACTGCGAGTGCGTTCCTGAGCATAACCCTTTTCTCCTTTTCGCACTTCCGGGCAAACCGCCCGCTGGCGGTTACCCGGAGACCCTGTTGAGAGCGGTCAGAAATCGGCGGCGATGGCGTGGGCTTCGGGACGTGTGCGCCGCACGCTGCCGTCCGAGTAGAGGCGGTTCATGATCCCCGTCCCGTGAGGGAAGATGACCCGCCGCACCCTGGGATTCGGATCGCGCAAAATGCTGTCGCGCACCCAGATGACACCGGACGCCTCGCTTGATGCGCCGTGGGCCAGCACGGTCTGCTGCACCTGACCGTTGAACTGGTCCAGGTCAAGCTGCGGTTCGTCACCGCCGTAGATGGTCTGCTCGTAGTCGCGGCCGTAGAAGACGTAAGTCTGCTCCCAGGAACCGCGGCCAGCGGAGGGCGGCAGACCCCGCACCGCATCCGGACAGACAAGCACACCGCGGTCGGTCAGATACGGGCCCAGCACCTTCCAGGGCGTCAGTTTGCGGGGATCTTTCAGGGGGTCATATCCCGCCGGAGCGGTCCCCTGCATCGTGAAAAGAGTATCAATCACAGGCATCCGGTCGCGGTAGTCGTTGCAATAGGCTTTGATGGCAACCCCGATCTGCTTGAGGTTGCTGGCGCACACCGCCGTCCTGCCCTGCGCCTTCGCCTTCCCGAAGACCGGGAAAAGAATAGCCGCAAGGATCGCGACGATAGCGATGACGACCAGCAGCTCGATCAGCGTGAAACCGCGCCGCCCCCGGACCATGACTCACAGATCCTCAGATGACAACCGGCGACACCTGCTCCTCATGCTCGGCGCATTCCCTGCAACAACCTCCGACCTCGACGCGGACGCTTTCGGTGCGGAAGCCCAGATTGTCCCGCAGCTCTTCCTTCAGCCGGTCCAGCGTGGCGGTCCGGAGCTCCGACACGCGCCCGCAACGGTAGCAGCACGCGTGGAGATGATCTCCCAGGCCCCTCGCCTCGTAGAAATGCTGGTCGCCCCGGACGTGCAGAAAGTCCAGTTCCTCCACCAGGCCATGCTGCTTCAGCAACGCCAGCGTTCGGTAGACGGTGGCCCGGTCCACGGAGATCTGCCGCTCCCGTGCCAGCTCCTGGATGCGGGCGGCATCCAGATGACCGCCCTCGCTCTCGATGAGTTCCAGGATCTTGCGTCGCTGGTTGGTGAGCCGGACTCCCCGGGCGACAAGTTTGGTAGCCAGCAGGCTCCCCGGTCTTGGTCTAGCGGACATAATCATCAAACCTCTTCAGCGCTGACTGGTATGTCAGGGGCGCAGGCCCTGACCTTCTGCGAACCTTTCGCACCCTGCAACACTGTAACCCACCCGCCCCGCGCTGTCAAGGGCATTCGAGAGATATTGCACAGAGTTCCTGATATGAACCTTTGCCGGCGGGCAGGAGAGACCTGCCGGTCAGGAAGAACTCTCGACCGGCGCGATGCCAGATGGAGAGAGAGAACGCTTTGACGAAACGATACGCACTGATAGTGAGCGGCGCGTGGCTGGCGGTCTGCGGCCTGGCGCAGCTCGGGACACGGTCTGTACTGAGGGTGTGGGTGGATTCTCAGCGGGACCGGTGGGTCATCCCCTATCAGGGCGAGCTGCTCCTGGCCGCGGCGGCCGCTTTCATCGGGGCGGGGATAATCGTCGCGGCGTTCGGGGTGAACTCCCGGGACGACCGAAAGCTGGACGAGGCGTTTGTGCGCGCCGGGATCCTGCTAATGACTGCGGCCGCAGTGGGCCTGTGTGTTGCAGGGGTATGCCAGGCCGGACTCCACGTGGCGCGGCTGGCCATCCCGGGAGGGACTCTGCACCCCAGGTCGCTCGTCGTCAGCTGCCTGGCGTTCGCGGCCGCAGGCGGCGCGCTCCTGGTTCGCGGGACGGCAGCCGCTGATCCTGAACAGTCCGGACGGTAATGCCTCCCGGGCGGTGTGTCCCGTCAGCTCCCCGAGGCGGTCTTGCGCGTCCGGGACGGCTTTCCCCCCTGACGGGAATTTCCGTTGGCAGACGCCCCACCCGCTGGCCCCCCGGCAGTCAGCGCCGTTTCCCAGACTCCCATTGCGCGGAAGCGCGCGTATCGCTTCCGCAGCAGTTCGTCCACGTCCGATCCGGCAAGCTCCTGAAGCTCGGCCAGCACCGCATCCCGAAACAGACGGGCAGCCGCTTCCGGATCCCGATGCGCCCCGCCGAACGGCTCCGGCACGATGCGATCTATCAGACCGAAGCGCAGCGCCTCCGCCGCAGTGAGCTTGAGAGCCTCGGCGGCTTCCTGCTTGCGTTCCGGATCCCGCCACAGGATGGCGGCACATCCCTCCGGAGGAATGACCGAATAGATGGCATGCTCCAGCATCAGGATCCGGTCGCCCACGGCGATGCCAAGCGCCCCGCCGCTGCCGCCCTCGCCGATGACCACCACCACAATGGGCGTGCGGATGCGGAACATCTCCATCAGGTTGCGCGCGATGGCCTCACTGATGCCCCTCTCCTCCGCCTCCACGGAGCAGTCCGCAGCCGGCGTGTCCACGATGGCTACCACCGGCTTGCGCAGCTTCTCCGCAAGCCGCATCAGGCGGAGCGCCTTGCGGTAACCCTCCGGGCGGGCGGAGCCGAAGTTGCGCAGCCTGCGCTCCTTGATGTCGCGCCCTTTCTGATGCCCCAGGACCACTACCGGATAGCCGCCCATCCAGCCCAGCCCCCCCACAATGGCCGGATCGTCGCCGAAGAGCCTGTCCCCGTGCAGCTCCAGAAAATCGTCGAAGGCGGCGTTCAGCAGGTCGGATGTATAGGGACGCCGCGGATGCCTTGCCAGCCGCACCTTGTCCCAGGCGGTGAGGTTCTCGAAGAAGATGCCGATGACCCGGTCCCGCTCGGCCTCCAGCGTCGCGATGTCGGCGGAGCGGTCTTCACCCTCCTCCAGGCTGCGCCGCTTGATCTCGGCGATGTCCGCGTCAAGCTGATCTATCAGCTCGATGAAGTCAGCTCTCTCTTCGGTCACCCGTCACCTCCGCAGCGCAGAAGCGCAGAATCTTGCCCAGCGTATCCCGCATCTCCCTGCGCGGGACGATCAGGTCCACCATTCCGTGTTCCAGTTGGAACTCCGCCCGCTGGAAGTTCTCCGGCACCTTGGTCACCTGAGCCTGAGCCGCCACCCGCTGGCCGGCAAAACCCACCAGGGCGCCGGGCTCGCTGATGATGATGTCTCCCACCGAGGCGTAGCTGGCGTGAACGCCGGCCATGGTGGGGTCTGTGAAGACGGTGATGTAGGGAATGCCTTCGTCCATCAGGCGGGCGCATCCGGCGGCGGTCTTGGCCATCTGCATCAGGGAGAGAAGGCCCTCCTGCATGCGGGCGCCTCCGCTGGCGGTGAACATGATCACGGGCAACCGCAGTTCGATGGCCTTCTCCATGGCCCGGACTATCTTCTCGCCCACCGATGAGCCCATGCTTCCGCCCATAAAGGAGAAGTCCGCGACGCCGATGATGCAGTCAAAACCGTGGATGGCCGCCTGTCCGGTGACGAAACCTTCGCGCAAACCCGTGGACGAGCGCCCCTTTTCCAGCTTCTCGCGGTATTCCGGGAAGTTGAGGGGATCGCACGCCTGCACCTCACGGTCCATCTCCTGGAAAGACCCCTCGTCCACCGTGATGCGCAGGCGGTCCTGCCATCCCAGCCGGTAGTGGTAGCCGCACTTCCCGCAGACCCGCAGCGCCTTCTCCAGCTCGGGGACGAACAGGATGACCTCGCACTTGGGGCACTTCGTCCAGAGCCCTTCCGGAACCTGCTCCGCTTTCTGCACCGCCTGAGACCGGCGTCTGAACCAGCCGTTTCTTGCCATAGCGCTCCCTGTGTCAGAGTTAGCCCGGCAGCCCCCTCCAGGGCGCAAGACTCGTCATTTTACCTCACCGGCCTGTATAATCTCAACGCCCC
>JBBFLP010000163.1:1987-7736 GCA_037478975.1 Armatimonadota bacterium | reverse complement strand
CCAGACCTTTGCCTGCAGCCAGTCTCCGGTGTGCGGATACAGAGCGTACCGGAACTTATGTTTCCCCTGGCACTGCGCTCCGGGAGTGTGCTGGACGTGGGGGATCTCCTCCCCTCCGGAGAGGACTCCCACGCACCGCAGCAGAGTTATTCCCAGAGTGCGCTCCTCGTCGTCGTACAGCTCATACTCGCGCAGACCGTCCACCAGCACCGCCAGCCCCTTTCCGGCGTTCGAGACATCCACCCACCCGTCCATCGGGTGGAAGGGAGACGGCGGAGGGGTGGACGGCCAGTCGGCCGGAAGATGCAGGGGGCGCCGCACCGCTTCGAACGCTCCGCCCGCGACGGAAGCCTCTGCGCCTTCTGCCCCCGAGGACAGAAGCGCTCTCAGACGGTGATCGCGAGCGCGGTTCTCGATCTGCAGTTCCACCTCCACGCGGGGCACTCCGCGATACGCCCGCACCGTCAACGACACCGGGCAATCCACCGTCCGCTCGGAGCGGCCCCGCCCGTCCGCGCTGGCCGATTCAGGCAGCCGCAGGGAAGAACGAACCTCTGCCGCGCAGGACACCGCTCCTTCCACCAGCCAGCGGTGTTGCCCGGCGGACGCATCGGCCAGAATGCGCACGTCCCGGTCCGGCCGCCGGTAGTTGTACTCGTCGCCCACGTCCCCTGCATCTTCGAGAGCCGCGAGGGACGGCACAAAAACGACGGTGTCATCCGACATCAGGGTGAGCGCGGGGGAGGCTCCCGGGCACACATCCAGCGTCCCGGTCTCCGCAAAGAGTGAGGCGCGGTCCCGGGCGTTCATCGCGGGGCCGAAATCCGGCATCCGCTCCGCCTTCCGGAGGCGGTAGACGCGATAGCCCATCGGGGGAACGTCCGAAGCGATGAACTCCACCTCGAAGCGCCGTACCCACTGGGCCATCGGGAGTTTCTCCGGGTGATGGACCGATCGCGCCGTCTTCTCGCTGGAGATTAGCGTGTATGGCACGCTTGCTCCGTCCACATCCAGGATTTCCAGCGCCGGCCAGTCCAGAGCCGGGTGCGCGGCCGGAGCGGTGCGGGCCGGTTCGCCCAGAGGCACGTCAATGGTGGCCCTCACCACATCCGTGCGCTGCCAGGTCAGCGGGTTGAACACCACCAGCGCCAGTCCGTCCACGGCCACCCGTTCGGCAATATGCCGGAGGGCCCGCTCCCTGAGCGCCTCGCCAAGCTGCTCCACCTTCGCGAAGCGCGTCATCATCTCGTCGTGAACCTCGTCCAGGGAACACCCGCAGATGGAGTCGTGCGGGTGGTTCTCCATCAGCAGCTTCCACGCATATTCCAGCTCGCCTGACGGGTATTTCCAACTGTCGTCCGCCAGCGAAGCCCAAACGCTCGCTGGCTCGGCGAATTTCTCCAGCAGACGCTGGCAACGTTCGTTCGCCTGCTTCAGGTAGACCCTGCTGGAAAGTGTTCCCGCAAGGATGCTGCCCCACCGGTCTTCCCGGAGCTCGCCCCGGTGCTGTTCGGGCTTCAGATCCCCACTCTGCGCCTCCTCCCGCAGCGCCTGCACATAACGCGGCAGCGTACTGTGCACGATGACATCTTCTTTCAGAGCCTCATTGATGCTCGAAAGCGCCCGGGAAAGGTTGTACTGCGCCTCCAGGTGATCCACCCCGTTCATCAACAACAGGTGGCGGGAGCCCGATATGGCCGCCATCCGGTCACGGATCTCCCTCGCCCATTGGGCCCCGGCCTCCGCGTCCTCAGGGATGTCCTGAGCGTTGTTGTACCAGAAGGCCATAAGGCTGGCCAGAACGCTGCTACCATCCGGCGAGACCCACTCGAACTCCATCTTCCGGCCGTCCACCGCCTGCCAGCCCCGGCCGAAGATGCAGTTGTCTATGCCGAACCCCCGCAGGATCTGGGGCATCTGCCCGATGTTGCCGAACTGGTCCGGCAGGTAGCCGACTTTCATGACGGGCCCGAACCGCTCCACCACGCGATGCCCGATCAGAAGGCTGCGCACTGTCGCCTCGCCGCTGACCAGGAACTCATCGTTCAGCACATACCACGGCCCGATGGTGATCCGTCCCTCCTGGATGAGCCGCCGGAGGCGCTCCTCGTTCTCAGGACGGATCTTGAGATAATCCTCCAGCACGATGCCCTGTCCGTCCAGGTTGAAATAACGGAAACCGGGGTCGGACTCCATCAGGTCCAGCAGGCGGTCTATCAGATCCACCAGCCGGAGGCGGAAGAGCTCGAAGGGCTGGTACCACTCGCGATCCCAGTGCGTGTGCGAAACGACGTGCAGCGTGTATCCCATAGTCCTGAAAGGGCTCCGGTGTTCAGTGTGTCCCGGCGATTTTGGCACACGGTGGAAGGGAAGGCAAGGGGCGTGGCGGGGTGGGGTAAACTGTCCGCGATGTCAGGCGAAGAGACGGGACGAACATTCTTCATCACGGGCGGCGCCGGGTTTCTGGGCATCAACCTGGTCCGGTTTCTGCTGGAGCGTGGCCAGAGTGTGGCGACGTTCGACCTCGCGCCGTTCGACTATCCGGAAGCTGACCGGGTCAGGCACACGCAGGGCGATATCCGGGACGCGGATACGCTGCGGCGGGCCATGGCCGGGGCGTACGTGGTGGTGCATGCGGCCGCGGCTCTTCCTTTGTACCGCGAGGAAGACATTTTCTCCACGGATGTGGACGGAACACGCAACGTCCTGCAGGCGGCGCTGGAACTTGGCGTGGAGCGTGTCGTCCACATCTCCTCCACTGCGGTCTACGGTATTCCGGACCATCACCCCATTCGTGAGGAAGACCCCCTCCGTGGTGTCGGTCCTTACGGTCAGGCCAAGGTGATGGCCGAGCAGGTGGCCGCCGAGTATCGCGCAATGGGTCTGTGTGTCCCGGTGCTGCGTCCCAAGACATTCATCGGGCCTGAGAGACTGGGCGTCTTCGCCCTCCTGTACGAATGGGCCGCGGAGGGCCACTCCTTTCCGGTGCTGGGCAGCGGGAACAACCGCTATCAGTTGCTGGATGTGGAAGATCTGTGCCAGGCCATCTGGCTCTGCTGCACGCTGGACCGGGAGCGGGTGAACGACGTGTTCAACGTCGGCGCGGCGGAGTTCGGGACGGTCCGCGAAGACTATCAGGCCGTCCTGGACCGGGCCGGGTTCGGGAAAAGGGTCCGGCCTTTGCCCGCTGGCCCGGCTGTTTTTGCCCTGCGTTTGCTGGAGGCGCTCCGCCTCTCGCCCCTTTATGCCTGGGTATACGAGACGGCGGGTAAGGACTCCTTCGTCTCCATCGAAAAGGCGGAGCGCGTGCTCGGCTTCAGACCCGTTCATTCCAACCGCGACGCTCTGGTGCGCAACTTCGAATGGTATCTAGCGAACCGGGAGCGCCTGCGCGGTCAGAGTGGCATTTCGCACCGGGTTCCGTGGAAGCAGGGGATCCTTGCGCTGGCAAAACGGTTCTTCTGAAAGATCCTCACCAGGCGTATGCTTCCGGAGCCGGTCCGCCCGGCCCGGGGAAGATCTCATCCAGCTTCTTCAGGATCTCTTCGCTCAGGTCCAGCTCCAAAGCCCGCAAGCTTCCATCCAGCTGCGCCATGGTGCGCGGCCCGATGATCGGGGCGGTCACACCGTCCTGATGGAGTAGCCAGGCAAGGGCAACGTCCGCCGGCCGCTCGCCGATCTCCTCGCACAGAGCCTCCCATTTCTCCAGACGATCACGATGCTGTTCGATGCTCCTGCGGGCGTGGTCCGAGAAGCGCCGGCCGCCCTCCGCCTGCTTCAGCACACCGCCCAGGATGCCACCCGCCAGAGGACTCCACGGAATGATGCCGATGCCGTATTCGCGGCAGGCGGGGATGACCTCCAGCTCGATCATCCTGGCATTCAGATTGTAGAGACTCTGTTCTGAGACCAGCCCGAGGAAGTTGCGGTTCCGGGCCATCTCCTGCGCCTTCGCGATGTGCCATCCCGCGAAGTTGCTGCTTCCCACGTAGAGTATCTTCCCCTCGCGGTGAAGCTGCTCCATCGCCTGCCAGATCTCCTCGAACGGTGTGTTCCGGTCAATGTGGTGCATCTGGTACAGGTCAATGTAGTCGGTCTGCAGGCGGCGCAGGCTGTCCTCGCACGCTTTGCGGATATGCAGGGCCGACAGTCTCGACTGGTTGGGCCAGTCTCCCATGTCGCCGTAGACCTTGGTCGCCAGGACCACTTTCTCCCGCCGCCCGCCGCCTTTCGCGAACCAGCGTCCGATGATCTGCTCCGTCCAGCCCTCGCCCCGCTTCCATCCGTAGACATCGGCCGTGTCAAAGAAGTTGATGCCGAGCTCCAGAGCGCGGTCCATGATGGCGTGGCTGTCTTCTTCAGATGTCTGGGGACCGAAGTTCATCGTTCCCAGACAGAGGCGGCTGACCTTTAGCCCTGTGCGTCCCAGATAATCGTATTTCATTCTCAGAGTCCTCCTTGCACACCCCTTTAGATGCCGGCGGGTTTCCGCCGCCGGCCGCCGGTATTATAGCCGTGCAATAGCGCGGGTGAGGCGGACAAAACTTCGGGTATTGCCGGGTATTGAGCGATGGGTGCGGCATCCCGCCATACGCTGGTCGAGTAGCGCGCCGCTAGGCGCGCGTATCGAGACCACGGTTTGCTGAGCGGGGTTTCGGCTCGTCCGGCTTTGCCGGACGGCTCAACCAGCGCATCAGGCTGCGAGATCCCTTACTTCCTGTATAGAAAACTGATGCGCGTTGTCGTGTCCCAGTCGCCGGCGCCCAGCACGGGCACCACCAGGTTGTTCGCGCTCCAGCCCAGCCGGAGATACAGTTCCTGCGTCAGCCGGTAGTTCAGCGTGAGGTCCGAGTCCAGGCGGAGCCCGTTGCCCAGAGGCAGCATCAGCGTGGCGGTGCTGTCGAAGGTCAGCCGCTCGCCCAGCGGGTAGCGCGCCAGAAGCCTGCCCGTCAGCGCCGGATCGGTTTCGCGGCCGTCCACGTCATAAGACGTCAGCAACCCCAGCCCGATGTCCCCTTCCAGGTTCTGCTGCAGCCGCCTTCCCCTGCCTGCTGCGAACAACAGGTATCCCGTTTTCTTAGGGTAACGCGTGGACGCTTCGCTTCGCATCCGCATGTTCGTGGCGCCGGTAAGCGCCCAGAAGCTCGACCCTTGCCCTAGAGCATACCGGCTATCCAGCAGAAGGGTGCGCGTTGTCAGGTCACGCGCGTTCTTCCCGTAGGACTTGTTGGACGTCAGTGTGTAGCCCGCCCGCAGCTTGAGGTCGCTGGCGGACGTCTTGCGCTCCACTCGTCCCCGGGCCAGGGCGGTGTCCGATGTCAGGGATGTTACTCCTGTGAGCTCCAGCTCGACGCGGCTTGCAGGGGCCGTCGAGGCTCGTGCCGGGTTTGCACTCGAAGTGGTTCGTCCCGGTGTCTGAGCCGGGGCGGGCTTCGGCGGCGGCTTCTGCTGCGCGGCAGTCTGCGGCGGCGCCTGAGCCTGGACGGGCGGAATGACAACAGCGGCGCAGAGTGCGAACAGACAGCACAGACGCGGCAACGGTCTCTCCTTTTGGCGGTGAGAATGGGTGTTCGGCGGTTTCCGCCGTGGCGGCGGTCCGCTGAGGGTTTTCCGCGCCTGCGGCCGGATTCCCTTCCCCTGCGTGTGCTATACTCTGCTTCATCCGGAGCCGGGAGACCCTCGCGATGGCTCAAACACGCACAACCTCCGTTTTCAGAGAGCTGCTTGCCCGCCCGGGCATCGTGCGCAG
>JBBFLP010000163.1:0-1887 GCA_037478975.1 Armatimonadota bacterium | reverse complement strand
GTTCGCGAGTTCGAGTCCGCCGGCGCGGCAGGGATCCTGCTGGAGGATCAGGTGGCTCCGAAAAGATGCGGGCACTTCGCGGGCAAGGAAGTTATTCCGGCCGAAGAAATGATCCTCAAGCTGAAGGCTGCCCTGCGTGCTCGCAGCGACCCGGACTTCGTCATCATCGCCCGCACGGATGCCCGGGAGCCCCTGGGTCTTGAGGAGGCCATAGATCGGGCCAATCGCTACGGCGATGCCGGGGCGGATTGCGTGTTCATCGAAGCTCCTCGTTCCCGGGAGGAGTTGGAGGTCATCCCGCGGCGCGTTCATCACCCGCTGCTCGTGAATATGCTGACGGGTGGGGCTACTCCCATCCTGCCCATCCATGCGCTGGAGGAGATGGGTTACAGGATCGCCGTGTTTCCCATCGAGAGTCTGCTGGTCACGCTGCATGCGGTGAGGATGCTTGCCCGGACTCTGTTGCAGGAGGGTTCCCTGGAGTCCATCCGCGACCGGATGGCCTCGTTCGACGAGGTGAAGGATCTGTTGGGACTGCAGGATTATCTGACTCTGAGAGATACTCTCTCCCGCCGGTAGGGCGCCTGTCTCGCGCCGCGGCCCACGGAAAGGAAGGACCATGCGCACTGCCGTTCAGGTTGCCGGATATGTGCTGATCGCCCTGATCCTGTTCGGACTTCTTGCCCTGCTGCCGCTGTACGTGGACTGGCTGTGGTTCCAGGATCTGGGTTACGCCGGGATCTTCGCCACCATTCTCGGCTCCCGCGTGCTTCTCGGCGTGGTGACGGGGCTTGTGTTCTTTGTCCTGGTGTGGGGAAGCGCGGTTTACGCCCTGCGCAGCAACGCCGGACAGCTGGAGCTCTACACCATGGATGTCAACCTCCCCATCTTTTTGGACCGGATGGTGCGGAGGGGCGTGCAGTTCATTGTGCTCGCTGGAGCCGTGGTGGTGTCGGTGCTGGCCGGGCTGGAGGCAAGCACCCACTGGGAGTCGTTCCTCATGTTCCGGAACGCGGTTCCGTTCGGGCAGACCGATCCGGTCTTCAATATTGACGTCGGGTTCTACGTCTTCCGCCTGGACTTCGTGCAGTTCCTGTATCGAACGGTGCAACTCGCGCTGGTGGCGTCGGTGGTGGCCGGGGCAGCCATCCTTTATCTCAGCCGGACGGTGGACATCCTGGCGGGCAAGCTGAGGATCACCGCGGTGGCCGCCGGGCACCTGGGCCTGCTTCTGGCGCTCATCGCGGGCCTGCAGGCCGTCGGCTTCCGGTTGAGCTCCTATGAGCTGCTATTCGCACAGGGCAGCGCCTTGACCGGTCCTGGCTACACGGACATCAAGGTCCGCCTGCTGGCTCTGAACCTCGCCATTGTGGCTTCGCTGATCGGAGCCGGTCTGGTGCTTCTGGCCGCGCGGCGGCGCAGCCTGTCTCTGGCGGTGACGGGACTGGTGCTCGGAATCGCGGTCAACTTTGTCATCGGGCAGCTGGGCGGGGCGGTGGTGCAGCGCCTCATCGTTCAGCCGGATGAACTGAACAAGGAGACCCCCTATCTGGCGCGGCACATCAAGGCCACTCAGGAGGCCTACGGGCTGCACAATGTCGAACGCCGGGAGGTGGATTTTTCCGGCACCCTGACTCCTCAGGACCTGGAAAAGAACAGTGTCACCCTCCAGAGCGTCCGTCTGTGGGATTACCGGCCGCTGCAGGCAGCTTACTCGCAGCTTCAGGACATCCAGCAGTATTACAAGTTCACCGAGGTGGACATAGACCGCTACACCATCAACGGCATCTACCGTCAGGTCATGCTCTCACCCCGCGAGATAGACCAGAGCGCGCTTCCCGCCGACGCCCAGACCTGGATCAACCTGCGGCTGAAGTACACCCACGG
>JBBFLP010000162.1:0-7750 GCA_037478975.1 Armatimonadota bacterium | reverse complement strand
TGGTGAAAGCTTCCCACCCTCCTTTCACCTCCCCGGTGGACCCTGAAAGTCCACCGGGGGGCTTCTTTTTAAGTTGCTTTTCGTTCTCCCCGTGCCCCGCCTATGGCCGCTGTGAAAAAAGTTCATTATTTCTGTTGAAAGTGTTGCGGACAGGACATCTGGGCGGTATAATGACGCTGAAAGCTTCCCACCCTCCTTTCAGAGAAGCCCGGCGGACCACGTGGTTCGCCGGGCTTTTTTTGTGCACTTTGCCAACCCTGAAATCCCCGGGTGACGCCCGCGTGCGTGACGCCGTTCACCATTTCGGGCACACTCATCCCGGCTCGTCCCACCCAATCCTGAAGAGGAGATCACAGAAAAGATGCCAGCCATCGAGGCCAGACAGCTCGTCAAACACTACCCGTCCGACGCCGGACCGGTCGCGGCGTTGAACGGAGTGGATGTCAGCATCGCACAGGGAGAGTTCGTCGCCGTCATGGGACCCAGCGGGTGCGGCAAGAGCACCCTGCTGAATCTGATCGCGGGACTGGACTCTCCGACATCCGGCGCGCTGGAGGTCAACGGCACGGATCTTACCCGCCTCCCGGACGGGCGCCTGACGGAGTACCGCCGTCGAGTGGTGGGCGTGGTCTTCCAGTTCTTCAACCTGCTGCCCACGCTGACCGTGGAGGAGAACATCAGCCTTCCCGCGCTCCTGGCGGGAACTCCAGAGGCAAGCGCTCTAAGAAAAGCGGCGGAGCTGGCCGAAAAGGTGGGGCTGGCGCACAGGTTGCGCCACCGCAGCTTCCAGCTCTCCGGCGGAGAGATGCAGCGGGCCGCCATCGCCCGCGCGCTGGTGAACGATCCGGCTGTGCTTCTGGCGGATGAGCCCACCGGCAATCTGGATTCCAGGTCCGCCTCCGAGGTGCTTGTGCTCCTGAAGGATCTCCGCCGTGAGACCGGCGCCACGATCCTGCTCGTGACCCACAGCCCCGAAGCGGCCGCGGTGGCGGACCGCATCATCCGGATGGTGGACGGAAAGGTGGACGGGGGTGCGGAGGCTTCTTAGCTGGATCTCCCTGAGGCATCTGGCGCAGCATCCGCTCCGTACGGCTGTGAGCGTTCTGGGAGTTGCGCTCGGCGTGGCGATGTTCGTGGCCATCCGTCTGGCAGGCGCAAGCGCGGTGGCCGCCTTCAATGACAGCGTTGATGCGCTGGCCGGACGCGCGAACCTGCAGGTGACAGGCGGCTCCGCGGGGGTGGATGAGACCCGTCTGGCGGCCGTTCTGCAGGATCCGGATGTCCGGGAGGCATGGCCTGCAATCGAGCGGCTTGTGGCGCTTCCCGGGAAGGACGGGTCCTCTCTTCTGGTGGTGGGGATGGACTTCTATTCCGACCCCCGCATTGCGGAGCTGGTGGGTCAGGCGTCCGGGGTCACACGCGAGACCCTACTTGAGTTTCTTGTCGAGCCGGCTTGCGTTGCCGTCTCAGCCACGGCCGCCTCGCGCTTCGGATGGAAACCGGGTGATCGTGTCCGCATATCCATCGGCGGGCGCACGCACAGACTCACCGTGAAGTTTCTTTTTGAGGGGGATTCCCTTGCTCGCGCCTACGGTGGGGATGTTGCGGTGATGGACATCGCCGCCGCCCAGGAGGTTCTGGGCGCTCCGGGACGGGTGGACCGCTTCGACATCGTTCTGCGCGAGGGAGCCTCCTCGGAATCTGCCACGCGGCGGATCTCACGCCTGGTGCCCGGGGCCGACGTGGCTCCTCCCGCTGCACGCGGGAAGCGCGTTGAGGCAATGACAGCCAGCTTCCGCATGAATCTGCTCGCGCTGGCTCTGGTTGCGCTGTTCGTGGGGTCGTTCCTCATCTTCAACAGTGTCTCACTTTCCGTCATCCAGAGACGCCGGGAGACCGGCATCCTGCGGTCGGTCGGTGTCTCGCGCGCTCAGGTGGCCGGGATGTTTCTGGCCGAGTCAGCAGTGTACGGGGTTGCGGGCTCGCTGCTGGGTGTCGTTCTGGGAGTGGCGGTATCCTCCACCGCTCTGGAAAGCGTGGGCCAGACGGTCAGCTCGCTTTATGCATCGGTTCGAGCCACCCGGATCGTCCTGGATCCGGCCACGCTGGCCGCCGGTTTTTTGCTGGGTGTAGCCGCGTCGCTGGTCAGCGGCCTGGCGCCCGCGCTGGAGGCTGCGTTCGCGAAGCCGGGCATCACGGCGCGGGAAGGTTCCCTGATGCAGGGGCGCCGGCGGCGTCTGATGGCTGTCACTTTGGCCGCCTTTGTGGCGGCAGGGCTGGGGGCCGTTGCGTCAGCATGGTCGCTGCGGGCAGGCAGCGGGGCGCTCGGCTTTGCTGCCGCTGGACTGGTTCTCCTGGCGGCGGCGCTTGCTTCACCAGCTGTCACGGTTCTGCTTGCCAGAATCGCCTGCCGTCCGGCCCGTGCACTCTGGGGAGTGGAGGGTCTGGTATCCTCCCGTTGGCTGGCTCAATCTCTGGAGCGCACGGCTGTGGTCATCGCGGCGCTGGGAGCGGCCGTCACCATGCTGATCGCCCTCAATATGATGGTGGGGAGCTTCCGCCGCACCGTTCAGGTGTGGATGGATCAGAGCGTGCGCGCGGATGTCTTCGTGGAGCCCGCTTCCCGGATGCAGACCGGCTCTTACTCGGACCTTCCGCCCGCGGTGGTGGACATCCTGAGGCGGCAGGAGGGTGTTGAGGCGGTGGATGCCCTCCGGTGGAACAGCGCCAGAGTGGCGGGCCGTCCCGTGGACATTTTCGCTTTCAGCCTGGAGACTCAGCGGGACCACAGCGCGCTCGTCTTCCTGCGGGGTGAGTCGCGAGAGGTATTGGATAGGGCCGTCCGCAACGGCCACGTCCTGGTCAGCGAGACCTTCCAGAACCGTTTCGGCAAAGGGACGGGAGACTCGTTCGAGGTCGAAACTCCGCTGGGAGTAAAGCGCCTGACCATCGGGGGCGTGTTTTACGACTACACCAGCGAGCAGGGGCTCATTGTCATCCACCGTCCTCTGTATGCCCGCCTGTGGGGTGACACTGTGGTGAACAGCGCCGCGGCCTACCTCGCCTCAGGTGTGGATCCGGGGGAGTTCCGCCGGAGGCTCCAGAGACAGCTTTCGGGCTTCGATCTGACCATCACACTGAACGGGGAGCTGAAAGAGCGCGCTCTTGGCATCTTCGACCGGACTTTCGCCATTACGAATGCGCTGAAGATCGTCGCGGTAGCCATAGCCGTCATGGGTGTCCTGACCACGCTTGCGGCGCTGATCATCCAGAGGCAGAGGGAGATCGGCGTGCTGCGGGCGGTGGGGGCGTCGCGAGCTCAGGTGGCCCGGATGGCGCTCATTGAAAGTGGACTCATCGGTTTGTTCGGCTCCGCCATCGGCGCGCTTTGCGGTCCGGTGCTGGCCCTGGTGCTCATACGCGTGATCAACCGTCTGTTCTTCGGTTGGACCATCATCCCCACCGTGGATCCGGTCTGGTTTCTGGAGGCCGCCGGCTGGGTGGTCGGCGCCAGCCTCTTCGCCGGGATCGGACCGGCCCGGTTCGCATCCCGGCTGAGTCCCGCCGAAGCCGTCCGTCAGGAGTGAAAAGCCGGGCGTGGTTGATACCGGCGGGGGTATAATCGGAATGCCTGCCAGGATGCCGCTGCTTCCCCCTCAGCAGCCGTGACCATCCGCAGCAATGGACAGTCCTTAATGATAACGGAAAGAAAAGGGGGCATTACTTTGCTTCGAAACCGTCACCTGCGATTCTCAGTCCTCGCACTTGCGGTTGTCCTCCTGGGACTTCAGCTCTCTTGTGTCTCGTGCGTAGCTAAAGAGACACCACGCAACGTCATCCTCCTGATCGGGGATGGTATGGGCGCAGGTCAGGTTCTGGCCGCACAACTCACCCGCCACGGGGAGGCGGAGAAGCTCCATATGCAGCAGCTGCCGGTCAAGACGATGATCGGCACGGACAACGCCGCGGGCAAGACAACGGACTCCGCCGCTGCCTCCACTGCCCTTTCCACGGGTGTGAAGACCACCAACGGAGCGCTGGGACTCGATCCGGAGGGCCGCCCTCTTCGGACCATCCTGCAGGCCCTGCGTGACGAAGGTATGGCAGTGGGTCTGGTGACCACCACTCCCATCACTCACGCTACGCCTGCCGGCTTCGCATCGCACGTCAAGAGCCGCAGCATGGAGCCGCGCATCGCCGAGCAGCTCATCTCCTCCGGCACGCACGTGTTGATGGGCGGGGGGCTGGAAAACTTCTTACCAAAGAGCAAAGAGGGCTCCAAGCGCTCCGACGAGCGCAACCTGCTGGATGAGGCCCGGGCCCGGGGCTATCAGGTGGCCCTTACGCCGCAGGAGTTTGCCTCCCTGAAGGACGGACGCATTCTGGCCCTGCTCCAGATGGGAGGCCTGTCCACCAACCCGCCGGAGCCGTCGCTTGCCGAGATGACCGAGCGCGCCATCCGGGCCTTGGATGCCACAGGAAAGGGTTTCTTCCTGATGGTGGAGGGCGGGCAGATAGACTGGGAATGCCACGCCAACCGCCTGGACGGGGCCATAGACCAGACTCTGAAGTTCGATGACGCTGTCGGTAAGGCCGTGGAGTTCGCGCGGCGGGACGGCAAGACCCTGGTCATAGTCACCGCGGACCACGAGACCGGCGGACTGACTATCACCCCGAGAGGCGGCAAGGAGTTTGACGCGAAGTGGAGCACCGGGTCGCATACATCGGCGAAGGTGCCCCTCTACGCATACGGCCCCGGCGCCGAGGCTCTGGCGCGGTCTGCGGACAATGTGGACGTTCCGCAGACCCTGGCGCGCCTCTACGGCGTGCAGATCGGCCATACTACCGGCCTGGCGCGGCTCTCCCCGGCCGTCGCCGCAGCGGGAGGGGAGTAAGACAAGCCTGATCGGCTGAACAGCCTCTTTCGGCTTCACCTGACACAAAAAGGCCGCGGCTTCATCAAGCCGCGGCCTTGCATTTCTGGCTATCTTCCGGATTACTGCTTGGGACGGAACCGCGCCTGAGGCGGGCGAGGCTCTTCCGGCAAGGAAGTGACATTGTGATCCGGGCGGGGACGCTGCTGCTGTTGCTGAGGGCGTTCGTCCCTGCGATCCCTCCCGCCCCGGTTCTGCTGGCGGTCCTGCCGGTCCCGGCCTCCGCGGTCGCGGTCCCTGCCGCCGCCTCCGCCCCGGCCTCCCCGATCGTGGCCGCCGCCACGGCGCTCATCTTGCGACGGCGGAGCGCTGCCCGGTTTCACAGTCAGCGGTTCGGCCAGCCCCTGCGCCACCAGCCCACGGCGTGAGAGATTGATGCGGCCCATATCGTCAATCTCTTCGACCTTGACCATCACCTCGTCGCCCACGTTCAGGACGTCCTCGGTGCGGCCGATGCGCTGGTCCGACATCTCCTGGATGCGCAGCAGGCCGTCCTTCCCGGGCAATAGCTCCACGAAGGCGCCGAACGTGGCCGTGCGCACCACCGTGCCCAGGAACGTCTCTCCCACACGCACCTCGCGCGTCAGGTCTTGAACGATCTTCGCCGCGCGCTCTCCGCCTTCGGCGTCCGTGCAGGTGATGAATACCCGGCCGTCCTGCTCTATGGACAGTTTGGCGCCGGTGTCCGCTTCGATCTTCTTGATGATTTTGCCGCCGGGGCCGATGACATCGCCAATCTTGTCCGGATGGATCTCGATCATAATGACGCGTGGCGCGTAGCGGCTGAGCTCGGGGCGCGGCCTGTCAATGCACGCGTCCATAACGTCCAGCACGGTCATCCTGGCCGCGGTGGCTTTCTCGATTGTCTCACGCACCTGCTGAAGCGTCAATCCGCGGATCTTGGTGTCCAGCTGAATGGCGGTCACGCCAGTGCGTGTGCCGGCGACTTTGAAGTCCATGTCGCCGGAGAAGTCTTCCATCCCCTGGATGTCTGTCAGGATGGTGTAGCGCTCGCCGTCCGAGATCATTCCCATCGCGATGCCGCCCACAGCAGCTTTGATGGGCACACCGGCGTCCATCAGCGCAAGCGACGATGCGCAGGTGCTGGCCATGGACGTGGACCCGTTCGACTCCAGCACCTCGCTGGTCAGCAGGATGGCGTAAGGAAATTCTGATTCGTCCGGCACCACGGGCCGCAAAGCCTTCTCAGCAAGCGCCCCGTGGCCGATCTCGCGCCGGCCCGGTCCCCGGAGGGGGCGCACCTCGCCCACCGAGAACGGCGGGAAGTTATAGTAGTGCATGTAGCGCTTGACCGTGTCTTCCTCGATGCCGTCCACGATCTGCGCTTCATCCACCGCTCCAAGCGTCAGCGTAGTCAGGACTTGCGTCTGACCTCGCGTGAACAGGCCTGAACCGTGCACCCGCGGGAGGATGCCCACCTCGGCGCTCAGAGGGCGCACGGTGTCCGCGTCCCGCCCGTCCGGCCGCTTGCCCTCGTCCAGGATCAGACGCCGCACCTCGGCCTTGATGACCTTGTCCGCCGCCTGTGCGATGTCAGCCTCGCGCTCGGGATACGCCTCCGCCAGCTTCTGGGTGATATCCTGAACTAGGTCATCCAGCGCCGATTCCCGCGCAGCCTTGTCCGGGTCGCAGATGGCGGCGGTGATGTCGGAGAGGAACTCCGAGCGGATCCGCTCCACGATCTCCGGGTCCGGCAGCTTGATGATGGGCTCCGCCTTCGCCTTGCCCACCTTCTCCGCCAGCGCCACCTGGGCGTCACAGAGTACCTTGATGTTCTCGTGCGCCAGCGCAATGGCGGCGACGATGTCTTCATTCGAGGCCTGTGACGCCTCGCATTCGATCATGTTCACCAGGTCAGGGGTCCCTGCGACAATCAGGTCAATATCGGCCTGGCGGGTCTGCTCGAACGTCGGGTTGACGATCATCTCGCCGTCCACCCGCGCCACCCGGACCGCCGCCACCGGCCCGTTGAACGGAATGTCCGAGACGGCCAGCGCGAACGCGGCCGCATTCACGGCCATGACGTCCGGTACTGCTTCCAGGTCCACGGACAGAGGCATCACGATGATCTGGACCTCGTTTCGCATTCCGTCGGGGAAGAGGGGGCGCAGGGGGCGGTCAATGAGGCGGGAGGTGAGGATGGCTCGTTCGGAGGGCCGCCCACCTCGTTTGACGAACCCTCCCGGAATCTTTCCGACGCAGTATTTACGTTCTTCGTAGTCGCAGATGAGCGGGAAGAAGTCAATTCCCTCCCGCGCGGCCTTTGTCATGGTGGCGGTGGCCAGCATGACCGTATCGGCCGTGTACAGCAGAACAGCCCCGTTCGCCTGATTGGCGACGCGGCCTGTTTCTACCCGGAGCTGCTTGCCGCCGAGCTCCAGCGCGATCTCATGTTTTTCCATACGTGCTCTGGTTCTTTCCCCTATCTGCGCAGCCCGAGCCTGGCGATGAGCTGGCGGTAGCGGTCAATGTCCTTCTTGCTCAGGTAGTTGAGCAGGCGGCGCCGCTTGCCCACCAGCATCAGGAGCCCGCGCCTGGAGTGATGGTCTTTCTTGTGCTCCTTGAGGTGCTCGGTCAACTGAGCGATCCGCGCGGAAAGGAGAGCAACCTGCACTTCCGGAGAACCGGTATCCGCTTCGTGGGTCCTGTGGTCGCCGATGATCTCGGTCTTTTTTTCCTTAGGGAGAGGCATTACTGCCGTTTCCTCCTGCGCAAATAAGGCCGGCCCCTTCACCAGCCGGCTGGGTGTGTGTATTCTCCACTGTGTGAGTCCCTATGATGTTAGCACCCGCCCC
>JBBFLP010000161.1:287-7769 GCA_037478975.1 Armatimonadota bacterium | reverse complement strand
TCGGGCTAAGGGGAGCAGGCACCTGCAGCCGGCCCGAGACGTTTGTCTCCGCCCCGGGACGCTACCCGGCCACCGTGAGCTTCGAGAACCCCCGCAGCCACCCCGTTCCCGTCCGCGTGGATGTGCTCTGCGAAGGCAAAGTCCTCTCCACCCACCGCACCACAGCCGCGCCGGGACGGCAGGAGTATACCTTCCAGTATCGCTTCCCCTTCGAGGGACTGCATCGCCTCGCGTTCGCGGTCTATGACGAGTCTACCGGGCAGCTGATTGGCCGCTCGCCTCAAGACTACGCGTGGGTTCCTCCCCTGCGCCAGAAGCTGGCCGGGCTGCAAAGGCTGGCGGCAGATCTCAGGCCCGCCCGGCAGCGCGAGCGTGAGATGGTCTCCGCCGTGCTCGCCAGGTTGGACAGGGTTGCAGCCTTCGCCCGGTCCGCCGAAGGCCGCAAGGCCTGGCTGGAACTGGAGGCGATGCTGGACAGTCTGGCCCGCGAGCTCGCGCATGTGCGCGCGGTCTGCGCGGACACCGGCCGGAAAGGCTACGCCGTCGGAGTCGAGTCCTCCCTGACGAAGGTGCTGAGGGACGAGCCGTTTGCAGGAAGCTTCGGGGGCGTGGCTCGCGTCTCCCTTGCCCGCAACGAGAAGGAAAGCGTGCAGCTGGTGGTGGTCGCCCACGGTCGCGATCTGCAGCAGGTGAGCGTGTCGGCCACGGACCTGACCGGCCCTCGCGGCGCCGTCATCAGGCGGGAAAACGTCCGCCTGAACCTGGTGGATTTCGTGAAGACGCCGTGGCCCCGCTACGCCGTGGAGTACGCGGGATGGTACCCGGATCCGCTGGTGGACAATGCCCCGTTTGACCTCGGCAGCGGCGCCCTGAAGCCGGTGTGGGTGACGGTCTTCGCTCCGCCCGGGATCCCGGCCGGCATCTACCGGGGACAGGTGCGCATCGCTCCCTCCAACGCCGCGGAGACCAGCGTCCCCCTGGAGGTGCGGGTGTGGGACTTCGACCTTCCCAGTGCCCCGGCACAGAAGACAGCGTTCGCCCTCTTCCAGCACGAGCTGGCGGAGTGGTACGGCAAGCCTGTCTCCGATGAGATGCGCAAAGAGTGGTATGCGTTCATGCTGGACTACCGGCTGAACCCCACGAATATCTACTCCAAGACTCCCCAGCCCGAGCGCGACCTGATGGAGTTCTGTGTGGAGCGCGGCCTGAACTCGTTCACGCTGGCCTGCACCTGGCACAAGTACGAGAACGAGAAGGGAGGGCAGGAGCTGGCGGCGCTCATCGAGGACTGGCAAGCTTACCTGAAGCCGCGCGGCTGGTGGGACATGACCTACATCTACGGCTTCGACGAATGCCCCCGCGAGAAGTTCTGGGAGATGCGCGAGACCTATGGCTGGCTGAAGCGGCGCTTCCCGGACCTTCGCCGCATGACCACCGTCATGCCGCACCCCGAGCTGAAAGGATACGTGGACATCTGGGTACCTCTGACCTCACACTACAATCACGAGCAGGCGGAGGAGTACCGGCGTGACGGTGACGAGGTGTGGACCTACGTCTGCTGCCATCCTTACCATCCCTGGCCGAACTTCTTTATTGACTATCCGGCCATAGACCCTCGCATCATCTTCTGGCAGAACTGGAAGTACAACGTCCCCGGATTCCTGTATTATGCGGTCAATCTCTGGGAGACCAACCGCAACCCGGAGCAGGGGCCGGATGACCCGCTCATCCGCCGCATGATGGAGGCGGGCAAGCGCTGGCCGGAGATCCCGTGGAACACGTTCACCTGCGCAACCTTCAACGGAGACGGGCAACTTCTGTATCCGGGTCCGCAGGGCCAGCCGCTCGCGTCCATCCGTCTGGCATCCATCCGGGACGGGATTGACGACTATGACTACTTCGCTATCCTGAAGTCCCTGACAGACAGGGCGGAGAGCTCGGGCGCGGTCTCGCCCCGCCTGCTTCAGAGGGCCCGCGCTGCGCTGAAGGTGCGGCCGGAAGTGGCTACCTCGATGACCGAATATACGCGGGATCCAGACGTGCTCTACGCTGCCCGTCAGGAGCTGGCGCAGCTGATCGAGCAGCTCAAGAATACGGTGGAGCGCTGAACGGATTTTCCGGCGTAGAAGGCTGGGCGGCATCCGGCCCAGCGTGCGAAGCGCCGTCGGCAGGCTGATGGTGCGGATGCACCTCGTCGTCCGGGTCGCGCCAGATCACCGGCACCGGCAGGATATAAGTCCGGGGGCGTAGATGCTCGCCGCTCAGAATGCGATGGATGATGTCCACCGCGATCTCGCCTGCCCGTCCGAAATCCGGGTGGGAGGTGGGGAAGCGGGGATAGAAATAGCTGGTGGCGTCGTGGTCGTCGAACCCCGCCACCAGGATATCATCCGGGACTTTGACTCCCTGCTCCATAAGCGCCCGGATTACCTGCATGGCGGAGTGGTCTTCCCAGGCGATGACGGCATCCGGGACAGGATCCAGCGAGAGCAGCTCGCGGGTGATCTCCCGGAAGTCCTCATCGAAGCCCTTGACCCACGTTTCCAGCCGCGGAGGGGAGGGCCAACCACGATAGGCTGGCGGGATGGGGATGCCCTCTTCGCGCATGGCGCTTTCCCAGCCCTGACGCCTCTCGTGAACGGAGTTCCAGAGCTGCTCTTCGGAGACATGCATGAAAGCGATTCTGCGCCGGCCGTGCTGGATGAGGGCTTTCGTCATATCGTAGCCCAGGCGGTAGTTGTCGAAGACCACCATCGGACGGTCCCAGTATTCCTGCCCCAGATCAATGGCCACGATGGGCACATCGCGCCAGCGGCGGGTCATATAGTCCTCGGCGAGATGCCGCCGCTCCCGGACGGCAGGAGAGATGACCACCCCTACGGCTCCGGCCGCAAGATGCTCCTCGATGAGGCGCGCTTCGTGGTCGGCTGAAAAGCTGGCGCTGGCGGTCAGCAGCTTGTATCCGTACTCGCGGGCCCTGCGCTCCACGCCGCGGAAGGCGCGCACGCTCAGCCAGTCGTCCTTGAGCTGGGCGATGAAACTGATGAAGGAGGTGGAGACGTGACGGACGCGGCGCTCGGGAGGCACTTCGGCAACGTAGGTGCCGCTCCCCTGACGGCTGTGGACCAGACCTTCCGAGGCCAGCACTCCCAGGGCGCGGACGATGGTGGGCAGGCTGGCGCCGTAGCGCTTCTGAAGCTCATGCTGGGTGGGCAGCCGCTCACCGGGACGCAGCCGCGCTCCTGTCAGCCATTCGGCTTTGATCTCTTCAGCTATGCGCAGATAGACAGGTCGTCTGGACACGTCAGCGTGCTCCCCGTTCTCCGAAGCGCCTTTCCAGGAACGGCAGAGGATTTGATCCCGTCCTCCCTGGCCATTGCGACAGTATACCCTTCCCGCGACCGATTCTCCAGTGCGGCGTCCCTCCCGGTGGCGGAGACGGTCGTGCTCCGATCCTCTGGCCCCGGCCCGCGGGTGAAAGGGAAGAATTTATAAACTTACCTGTCTATATGTTATCAAATTGCGACCCTGAGCGGTGAAAATTTCTCTAAAAAAGGTGTTGACAGGAAGACTTTTCTCTGGCATACTATAGCTGCTGGTGGATAACAGGTTTGCCTCGCGCAGGCGTCATCGCAGGCTGGCGCCTGCACCGCAATCGGGCCCGGCTGCCCAGACCGGGCCCGATACTTTTTCAGGCCTTGCTACATCGCCATCCATCGGTTCCGCCCTTGACCGCCCCCAGCCGCCCGGGCTGAGTACGCAATATTGTTTTCCTCACTACGCCGGTTGAGCCGTCCGCCGCAGGCGGGCGAGTCGAAACCACAGTATGTAACCAGAGTGGTCACCATGCGCGCGCCTGCAGCGCGCCACTCGACCGGCGCAGGGGAGGTGGGGGGCAATAAAGGCAGCAGAGGCCTTCTCCCGGCAGTGGGGGAAGGCCTTCAAGCCAGGGAAGATGAACGGCGCTGGAAGAGGGCGCGCGTTAGCTCGCGAAGGGGCAGCGGCCGGTCGCGCAACTGCCGCCCGGCGCGCCGCAGGCGGCCGGCTCAGGACCGGAACTCATCGAGTAGAAGTTCGAGAGCAGCCTCTCCGCCCCGATCTTGCTGCACTTCGGGCACTCGACAGTGCTGTCGTCCACGTCCATCGGGCACAGCTTCTCGAACTTCTCGCCGCAGGAGCGGCAGGCGAACTCGTATATCGGCATCGTCCTCTGAAACCTCTCTGAATCCGGAGCACCATCCGGGTTTTCCTGTCCCTTTTGATGATACCACCCACGAGAAGGATTCATCCGCCGGTAAGAGGGAGCCGCCTAAATCTTCCGGGCGCCTGCCGCCGATAATGGGGCAGGAGGGAGTTCTCAGGACCGGACCCGGATATGCCGCATGAAGCATTGAACCGGCTGGTCCCGCGTCCGCAGGAGATGCGTCTGACGCGGGGCAGTTTTGAGTGGACGGAGGGGATCATCCTGGCCATCGAGCCGGGAAACACGGCCGACCACCTGGCCGCCGTGACCGTTGTGGAGCATCTGCGGGAGCGGGGAGTCATCCCGCCCGAGATCCTCGCAACCCGGGAAGAGCCCCAGGTCCTGGGGCGCAGGCAGGTACTGGCCGGCGACCCGTGCCGGAACTGGCTCCTCCTGAAAGCCATGCGTGAGGAGGGGCTGGAGATCCTCCCTTCGCAGGGGACGGATGGCTATGTTCTCTGCGTGACACCGCGGCGCATCCTGGTGGCGGGCATATCGCCCGCCGGGGTGTATTACGGGCTGCAGACCCTGGCGCAGCTTGCCGCATCCTCCGCCGAATCCGGACGCATCCCATGCGCGGTCATCCGCGACTATCCCGCCGTCCGGCAGCGTGGGCTTTCGATAGACCTGTATTCCGGCGAAGTCTACCGGCCCGAGGCATTCCGGCAGCTGATACGCCGTATGGCGCATTACAAGCTGAACACCCTGGTGCTCTATCTGGAGGACGCTTTTCTGTTCCCTTCCCACCCGGAGATCGGCGAGGGGCGCGACCGGATCACCCCGGCGGATGTCGAAGATCTGGCTTCCTTTGCGAGGGGGCACCACGTGGAGATCGTCCCCTGCTACGATTCTCCGGCCCATATGGGCAATACCCTCAAAGTCCCCTCGCTGTCGCATCTGCGGGAGGGCGACAGCCCGCCGCTTGCCGCGATGCTCAATGTGACGCACCCGGAGGCGTATCCGCTGCTGGAAGACCTCTACGGCGACCTTTGCAGGGCGTTCCCGGCGGCCATTCATTACGTGGGGGGAGACGAGGCGCTCGCGATCGGCGAAGGCCGGAGCGCATCCGCCGCCGCAGAGGTTGGCAGGGAGAACCTGTATCTGCGCCATGTCAAGCTGCTCCGCGACATACTGAACGGCCACGGTAAACGGATGGCGCTCGCCGCCGACGCCTTCGAACCGGGATTCTACACGGCCTTCGGCACGGACAACTTCGGTATGGAGGCTTTGAGGCAGGTGCCCCGGGACGTGGTGCTGGCGTCCTGGCACTACGGCGAGGTGCAGGGATTCTCCTTCGGGGAGGCGGCCCGTGAGATGGGCTTCGACCTGCACATGTGGACATCGAACGCCGCTTACGAGCGCCTCTTTCCAGCGGTCGGCGAGGCGGCGCGCAACGTTCAGAGCTTCATCCAGTACGCGGAACGCACGGGGGCGCTAGGCGTGATCCACTCCGACTGGAAATCCCCCGGAGAGAACAGCTTCTCCGAGTATAACTGGCCTGCGGCAGCCTTCTTTGCGGAGTGGGCCTGGTCGTCCCCCGGCCGCACCTGGGAGAACGCCGCGCAACCGGTGGCCGAGTCGTTCTACGGACCCGGCGCCGGACGGGTGTCCGATGTCATCCGGTTCCTGGGACAGCTTCAGGACTATTTCCCGTGGGCGTGGTCCGGCCTTCGCCCCCCCGGCCTGGATCTCTTCTTCGGCCCGCTGGTGGAACACCGGCTCGGACGCGCGACCGCGTCTGTGAAAGGCCAGCCACCGCAGATCATCCCGCCCGCCGAGGCGGAGCAGCGGCTGGCCACATTCCGGCACGATCTGTTCGCGGCCCGCGACAGCCTGATCCAGGCCCGGATCACCGCGTCAGCCAACACGGGGCATCTGGACTATCTGGATTTCGCGCTGGAGCAGTATGAAGCGCTTGCCGATCTGGTCGAAGCGCGGCACCTCCTCTCGCTGCAGGGGACCGAGGCGCGCGCCAGACTGGGCGATACCCTCCGCCGCCTGGAGGCGTTCCTGCCGGGGCTCATCGAGCGCTACTGCGAGCTCTGGGAGCGCACCAGTATGCCTCTCGGGCTCCAGCCCAACCGGGAGCGCTTCGAACGGACGCTTCGCTCCGTGCGAGAGTGCTGCGAACAGTTGTGCGTCCGGGTCTGAACGCTTTCAGGGCTTTGCTCCCGACTTGAGCGGACCTGCCGGCAACCACTCCGCCCTTAGATCCGGCGGGAGGGGAACCGGTTTTTCCACAGCCTTGCGTCCCAGGAACTCTACCGCCGGAGCCGGGTCTTCGCCGATGAAGATCAGCCTCTCCGGCCGTGCCATAAAGGCGGCCCGGCTTGCGGAGGTGGCTCCTGCCTCGTGGAACCAGCCTTTGTAGGCCTCCAGCTTCAGGCGCCGGTCGGATTCCAGCTTCTGGCTGTTGGGGGAAGGCGTGATATGGACGACGTGATCCCACATATCCGCCTCATCCAGCATCCGCGCGATGTCCTCGTCCAGTCCCGGCTCCTTGACGTCCAGGTGCAGCAGCGCGCATCGCTGGCGGGCCAGCGTCAGGACGGCGGCCAGCGTGGGGATGCGCGTCCGCGCCGTGGCGGGACCGAACGCCTTCTTTAAGCGGCAGCCCAGAAGATCGTAGTAGGTCTTTTCCCGGACCGGACCTGTTCCATCGAAGATGCGCCCCAGCACGTCATCGTGATGGATGTATAGCACTCCATCTTTGCTGCGCCGGATGTCAATCTCGATGCCGTCCGCACCGCCGTCCAGCGCCGCCGCATAGGCTTCCAGAGTATTCTCGGGAGCCAGTTTGCTCGCTCCGCGATGAACCAGCAGCATGACCCTCCCCCGCAGCCCGGCGATCCTGGCGTGGCGGGCTTTGCGGGCCTCGGGGGGCTCCGGTGGGATGTGATTGATGTAGCCGGGCCGGGGCGCAGGCTTCCCCTCGGCTGCGGCGAGGGCAGGCGGATAAGTCGCCGCGCAGGCAAGGATGGTCGCGGCACAGGCGATGCAGGCGTTTTTCATACAGGTTCTCCGTCTGCGCCGCTCTTTAGCGGCGCTCTGTCTTTCAGCGCATTATGCGCGCCGTATTTTGAGGGCGCGACCACGGCAGCGGGTCACTTTCGCTGCCTTACTGTGCGGCTGCGTCAGTCTCTTGAGCAGACGAACGCCCGGGGGCGGTTGCCGATCCTCGTCACAATCACCGTTCCACAGCCGGGAAGATCGCTCTCCAAGTGCAGGCGCAATCGGTC
>JBBFLP010000161.1:0-277 GCA_037478975.1 Armatimonadota bacterium | reverse complement strand
GGCGCGCATAATGCGCTGAAAGACAGAGCGCCGCTAAAGAGCGGCGCAATCGGTCCGGGTCCACGGCGGAAGCGCGTTTCTTTACCTCCACGCTCCCGATCCCCAGGTTGCGGAGCTCCGCGCGAAGCACCTTCTCCGAAAACGGCATACTCGCCAGAATGCGATAGCTCCGGGCGAACGGGGAAGTCACCGGATGAGAGGCGGTCAGATAAGCCACGCGGGGGTCCATTACAGCCGCACCCGTCTGCTGACAGACTTCCGCGATGAGTCCGGCGCG
>JBBFLP010000160.1:0-7780 GCA_037478975.1 Armatimonadota bacterium | reverse complement strand
TCAGCTCGCTTGCCTGCTCACGCGAACGCGTGACCACCACGTGCCGCCCGGAAAGCGGGCGGATATCGAACCAGCGCAGCTTCTCCCTCAGCCGCACCACCTCGCCCACCACCAGGATGGCGGGCGGCTTCACCGCATCCTCCTCGGCCGCCTGCGCAATGGCTTCCAGCGGAGCCATGACTGTGTGCTGCTCCGGACGCGTTCCCCACTCGATGACCGCTGCCGGCGTGCCTCCCGGACGGCCGTTCGCGATGAGCCGCTCCGCGATCTGCGCCAGGTTGCCGACCCCCATCAGGAAGACCAGCGTGTCCACACCGCGCGCCAGAGCCTGCCAGTCCAGAGAAGACTCCTCCTTCGCGGGATCCTCGTGACCGGTGACGATGGCCAGCGAGCTGGCGCAGTCCCGATGGGTGACAGGAATCCCCGCATACGCCGGAACGGCGATGGCCGACGTGATGCCGGGAATCACTTCAAAAGGCACGCCGGCGGCCGCGAGGGCCTCGGCCTCCTCGCCCCCACGCCCGAAGACGAACGGATCCCCACCCTTGACGCGCGCGACCACTTTACCCTCCCTGCCGCGGCTCACCAGAAGGGTGTTGATCTCCTCCTGTTTCAGGGTGTGGCGCTGCGGGGTCTTTCCGGCGTAGATCAGCTCCGCATCCTCGCGCGCGTGGCGGAGCACGGCGGGATGGATCAGACGGTCGTAGACGATGACGTCGGCGGCCGCGATGGCCTTCGCGGCCTTCAGTGTCAGCAGGCCCGGATCTCCCGGACCTGCCCCTACCAGATAAACCTTGCCGGTTGCGGCCGGGACCTTCATCGCGGAGCTCTCTTTCCGTGAAAAACCCCTTCCCCCGTATTCACAACAGCACACGAGGCGAGCCTGTTGTTCCCGGGGCGCTGTTCGGGCTACAATGCGTCTCAGTCCAGTGAGCAAATATACACCTGACAGGCAGGAATTCGCACAGCGCGCCCGCCGCGGCAACCTTGTGGCCGTATACCGCGAGATTCTGGCGGACATGGAGACGCCCGTGTCCGCCTTCCGGAAGGCGGCCGCGGGCAACTACGCTTTTCTTCTTGAGTCCGTGGAAGGCGGCGAGCGCATCGGCCGCTACTCGTTCCTGGGAAGCGAGCCTTTCTGTGTCATCCGCACCCGAGGGGATGAGGTCCGCGTGCTGGAGGATGGCGAGGAACGGGCTTTCCGCCTCCAGAGCGGGCAGGATCCGCTCCATGTGCTGAAGGATCACCTGGGGCGCTACCGGTGGGTGGGCGGAGAGGATCTTCCGGCGTTCTGCGGCGGAGCTGTAGGCTATGTCGGCTACGACACGGTCCGCCACTTCGAGTCCCTTCCCGGCACTCCCGTGGACGATGCAGGACTGGATGACTGCGTCTTTCTGCTGACGGACAGTATCCTCATCTTCGACCACGTAAGGCACCGCGTGAAGGTGCTGGTGAACGCGCGCGTGGAGGGTGACCCGGTCGCAGCTTACGACCGCGCCGTCCAGCGCATCGAGCAACTGATCGAACGTCTCCGGCAGCCCCTGGAGCCCGCCCCGCCATCGGGCGGCAGTGGGGAGCCTCTTAGCGTCACTCCTAACATCACGCCGGAGCAGTACCGGGAAGCGGTGCGGAGATGCAAGGAGTACATCGTAGCCGGAGACGTCATCCAGGTGGTGCTCTCGCAGCGTCAGGCCGTGCCCGTGCGTTCCCACCCGTTCGACATCTACCGCGCCCTGCGCTCGGTGAACCCGTCTCCGTACATGTATTACCTGAGCCTGGACGGGCTGCATATCGTGGGCAGCTCGCCTGAGATCCTGGTCCGGCTGGAAGACGGCGTCGTCACCACGCGTCCCATTGCCGGGACGCGGCCGCGTGGGCGCTCCAGCGAGGAGGATGCGGCGCTGGAGCAGGAACTGCTGGCCGACGAAAAGGAGAAGGCCGAGCACATCATGCTGGTGGACCTGGGGCGCAACGACCTGGGCCGCGTGTGCGAATACGGCACCGTCCGCGTGGACGACCTGATGACCATCGAGCGCTACTCGCACGTCATGCACATCGTCAGCAACGTCACCGGCCGCCTTGCCCCCGGGAAGGACGCATTTGACGTGCTGCGGGCCACATTCCCGGCGGGAACCGTCTCCGGCGCTCCCAAGATCCGGGCCATGGAGATCATAGACGAGCTGGAGACCACCCGGCGGGGCCCGTACGCCGGAGCCCTGGGCTATGTGTCCTTCTCCGGCGATCTGGACATGGCCATCACCATCCGGACCATCCTGGTGAAGGATGGAGTGGCCACAGTGCAGGCCGGAGCCGGCATCGTCGCAGACTCCGTGGAGGATAGAGAGCATCAGGAGTGCATGAACAAAGCGCGGGCGCTTGTCCGCGCACTGGAGATCGCGGAGGGCGGGCTGGAGTAGCGCCGCTCGCCGTCTGCCGTTCCGGGCCGCCCGCCCGGGAAGGGATCTGTAGACGATGATCCTTGTCATAGACAACTACGACAGCTTCACATACAACCTGGTGCAGTATCTGGGAGAGATGGGCGAGGAGCTTGTGGTCTACCGCAACGACGAGATCACGGTGGACGAGATCGAACGCATGGCTCCGGACCGCATCGTCATCTCGCCCGGCCCCTGCACCCCGAATGAAGCCGGCGTCTCGGTGGAGACCATCCGCCGTCTGGCCGGTAAGATACCCCTGCTGGGCGTCTGCCTGGGGCACCAGTCCATCGGAGCGGCGTTCGGGGGAGAGATCGTACGCGCGAAGGCGCCGATGCACGGGAAGACCTCACTGATCCATCACGACGGCAAGGGCGTGTTCACCGGTCTGGAGAACCCTTTCGTCGCCACCCGCTACCATTCCCTGGTGATCCGCAGAGAGACCATCCCGGACTGCCTGAAGATCAGCGCCTGGACGGAGGACGGGGAGATCATGGGAGTCCGGCACCGGGAATTCCCGGTGGAAGGGGTGCAGTTCCACCCGGAGTCCATCCTGACGCGGGCCGGCAAGGAGCTGCTGCGCAACTTCGTGGCAGGCACCTGGGAGCCTGAGGCGAGCGCCGCGGAGGCCGTCCGGTGATTGTCGAGGCCATCCGGCGTCTGGCTTCAGCGGAGAGCCTGAGCCGCGAGGAGGCGTTCGCCGTGATGTCGGCGATCATGGAGGGGGAGGCCACACCCGCCCAGATCGCCGCGTTCGTCACGGCCCTGCGGATGAAAGGGGAGACCAGCGAAGAGGTCTGCGGTCTGGCGCAGGCCATGCGGGAGCATTCTCTCAAGGTTCCGGTGAGCCGCCCGTCGGTGGTGGACACCTGCGGGACGGGCGGGGCCAGATTGAAGGCATTCAACATCTCCACCACGGCGGCGTTTATCGCGGCGGGAGCGGGAGCCGCGGTGGCCAAGCACGGCAACCGCGCCGCCTCAAGCAGCTGCGGCAGCGCGGACGTGCTGGAGGCGCTGGGAGTGGAGATAGACCTGCAGCCGGAGCAGGTGGGAGCCATCATTGACGAGGTGGGCATCGGCTTCCTGTTCGCCCGCACGTTCCATCCTGCCATGAAGCACGCGGCGGCTCCGCGGCGGGAGATCGGCATCCGGACGGTGTTCAACATTCTGGGACCGCTGACCAACCCCGCCGGAGCAAAGCGGCAGGTGGTGGGCGTCTTCGAGGAGTGGGGTTGCGAGCTGCTGGCCGGAGCGCTGCTGCAGCTGGGTGCGGAGCACGCACTGGTGGCGCATGGACGCGAAGGCATTGATGAGATCGCCACCTTCGGTGAGACCCTGATCGGCGAGGTGAAGGACGGCGAAGTGCATATGTGGACTCTGCGGCCGCAGGACGTCGGGCTGAAGCCGCGCCGGCCCGAGGAGATCGCCGGAGGAGATCCCGCGTATAACGCGGAGATCTTCCGCGAAGTGATGGCCGGCGGAGCGCCCGCGGCCAGAGAGATCGCCTGTCTCAACGCGGGGGCCGCGCTTTACGTGAGCGGTCTGGCGCAGTCTCTGGAGGAAGGGCTCGGGCTTGCGGATCGCGCCGTGAGCGACGGGAGCGCGAAGGACGTCTTCGAGGCCTACCGGGCCCGGACGCTTGCGGCCGGCACGCCATGATTCTAAACGAGATTCTGCAGCACAAGCGCGAGGAGGTCGCGGGGCGAAAAAAGGAGACTCCGCTGGAGGAGCTCACCCGCGAAGCCGCACACGCCCCCGCCACCCGGCCGTTCGCGGAAGCCCTGCGGCAGCCGTCTCAGGGGCAGCGCCGCGCTGACCTCGCTGCCGGGCGCAAGCCCTCCACCGCGCCCGCGATCCCCCGCCTGATCGCCGAGATCAAGGGACGCTCGCCAAGCCGGGGCACCATCCGCAAAACGGTGGACGCCGCCGCCATCGCAGAGCAGTACGCCTCCGCCGGTGCGGCGTGCATCTCGGTGCTGACAGACACCCGGTTTTTCGCCGGGGCGCTGGAGCGCATCCCGGAAGTCCGGGACGCCGTGGATCTCCCCGTGCTGCAGAAGGACTTCATCATAGACCCCTATCAGGTCTATGAAGCCCGCTGTATCGGCGCAGATTGCATCCTGCTGATTGTGGCCGCTCTGCCCGAGACATTGCTGCGGGATCTGCTGGAGCTGGCGGGCGAGCTGGGACTGGACGCGCTAGTGGAGACCCACACCGCCGGAGAGATGGAAACGGCGCTAAACGCCGGGGCCACACTGCTGGGAGTGAACAACCGCAACCTGCAGACCTTCGAGGTATCTCTGGCCACGGCGGAGCAGCTCGCGAAGATGGTCCCCGCGGACCGTATTCTGATTGGTGAGAGCGGCATCTTCACGCGGCAGGACGTGGAGCGTTTGGCGCAGGCCGGTGTGGATGGCGTGCTTGTGGGCGAAGCGCTCATGAGCGCGCCGGACATCCCCGCAAAGGTGCGGGAGCTGTTCGGTTGACCCGGGTCAAGATTTGTGGTATCAGGACTCTTGAGGATGCCCTGTGCGCCGTGGGCGCCGGGGCGGACGCCCTGGGATTCGTTTTCGCAGACAGCCCCAGGCGGGTGACACCCGCCGCCGCTCGCGACATCATCCGGCAGCTTCCGCCTTTCGTGACCGCCACAGGGGTCTTTGTAGGCGATGATCCCGCGGCGGGAGCGATCGCCGACGAATGCGGGCTGCAGGCGTTGCAACTGCATACGGGATACTCGGAAGAATACGTCCGGTCTCTCCGGCGGCAGGGGCGCGCCCTGATCCTGGGAGTGCGCGTCAGGGACGAGGACTCGCTGAAGGATGTGCCGGGCATCGAGTCCGCCAGCGCAGTGTTGCTGGATTCCTGGGTTCCCGGAGCGGCCGGGGGGACGGGAGAGACGTTTGACTGGCGGCTGTGCTCCCTGGCGGAGCAGACCGGCCTTCCGGTAATCCTGTCGGGTGGACTGACACCTGAGAACGTGGCGGAGGCGGTGCGCACGGTCCATCCCTACGCGGTGGATGTATCGAGCGGGGTGGAAATGGCTCCGGGCCGCAAAGACCCGGACAAAGTGAGGCGGTTCATTGAGCGCGCAAAATCAGCAGAGCCTTCTTCTTGAGCCCCCGGCCGAGTGGCACTTCGGACCGTTCGGGGGCCGTTTCGTCCCGGAGACGCTGGTCCCGGCGCTGGACGAGCTTGCGGAGGCCTACGAGTCCTGTCTGGCGGACCCATCCTTCGCGGCCGAACTCTCCCTTTACCTGCGCGACTATGTGGGCCGGCCCACCCTGCTGTACTATGCCCGCAAGCTGACCGAGCATCTGGGCGGAGCGCGCATCTTTCTGAAGCGCGAGGATCTCTGTCACACGGGCTCGCACAAGCTGAACAACGTGATGGGGCAGCTCCTGGTGGCGCGCCGGATGGGCAAGCCGCGGGTCATTGCCGAGACTGGCGCCGGGCAGCATGGTGTCGCCACCGCCACGGTCTGTGCCCTGTTCGGCCTGGAATGCGTGGTGTACATGGGTGAGGAAGACGTGCGGCGTCAGGCGCTGAACGTCTTCCGGATGGAGCTGCTGGGAGCCAAATGCGTCCCCGTCGCCTCCGGCTCGCGCACGTTGAAAGACGCCATCAACGAAGCCATGCGGGACTGGGTGACCAACGTGCGCACAACGCACTATGTCATCGGAACCTGCATGGGGCCGTATCCATATCCTCGCATGGTGCGCGACTTCCAGTCAGTCATCGGACGGGAAACGCGGGAGCAGATGCTGAACCTGTGCGGGCGGCTGCCGGACTACGTCCTGGCATGCGTCGGCGGAGGCTCCAACGCCATCGGGATCTTCCATCCGTTCCTGGAGGATGAGGAGGTCAGGCTGGTCGGTGTCGAGGCGGCGGGATCGGGCATCGAGACGGGCAAGCATGCCGCCACGCTCTCGGCGGGCTCCCCGGGTGTGCTGCACGGGTATTACAGTTACATTCTACAGGACGAGAACGGGCAGGTGGCGGAGACACACTCCGTCTCGGCCGGCCTGGATTATCCCGGAGTGGGCCCGGAACACAGCTGGCTGAAGGAAACCGGCCGGGCCGAGTATGTGGCGGCCACGGACGCCGAGGCGCTGGATGCTTTCCGGACGCTGGCCGCACTGGAGGGTATCATCCCGGCGCTGGAATCGGCCCACGCGGTGGCGCACGCCATCAAACTGGCTCCCACACTTTCCCAGGACAAGGTCATTGTGGTCAACCTGTCCGGCCGCGGAGACAAAGACGTGGAGACGGTTTCCCGATTGATGGAGAAGAGAGATGAGCCGGATCAGCCGTCGCTTTTCTGAGCTCAAGGAGCGCGGGGAGAAGGCGCTTGTGCCGTTCATCACGGGTGGAGACCCCGGCATCCTGGCCACGGATCCGCTTGTGCTGGAGATGGAGGAAGCCGGGGCGGACATCGTGGAGATCGGCATCCCGTTCTCCGACCCGCTGGCGGACGGGCGAAGCAACCAGGCTGCTTACACCCGCGCTCTGGAGCGGGGAGTCCGCCCTCGCGACGTGCTGGACGCGGTGGCCCGGATCCGGCGGGTGAGCCAGATCCCCATCGTCCTGATGACCTACTTCAATCCCGTCATACGCTACGGGATGGACCGCTTCGCGGACGATGCTGCGGAGGCGGGCGTGGACGGCATCATCGCCACGGACCTGACGCCGGAGGAGGCAGGACCGTGGGTCCGCGAGGCCCGCAGGGCCGGGCTGGACACCATCTTTCTACTGGCGCCCACCAGCACCGAAGAACGCATCGCCCGCGTCTGTGAGATCAGCACAGGCTTTGTCTACTGCGTGTCGCGGGTGGGGATCACCGGGGCGCAGGCGAGCGTTCCTGAAGAACTCGGTGAACTGGTTATGAAAATCCGCTCGCATACCGATAAACCTGTTGTGGTTGGATTCGGGATCTCCAGCCGGGAGCAGGTGCAGCAGGTATGCGCCATCGCTGACGGCGCCGTGGTGGGCAGCGCTCTGGTGGACTTCATCCACTCCAGGCACCGCCACGACGACTTCCTGCCGCAGGTGGGGGCTTTCGTAAGAGAGTTGAAGGCCGGAACCCGCCCTGCGGCGGTCGGAGCGCATTAGGAGAGGCAGGCCGGACTGCCGCTCCGCTCCCGGCGAGGCCGCTCTTGCTGGCAGGAGAGAGGACTCGTGTATACCAGAGAACAGTTCGCCAAGATGATGGACTACACGCTCCTGCGTGCCACCTCGACGCGTGAGGACGTGGTCCGGCTCTGCGGGGAAGCGGCGCGGCACCACTTTGCCAGCGTGTGTATCCTGCCCTGCTGGGTGGCCACCGCAGCCCGGCACCTGGAAGGCTC
>JBBFLP010000159.1:0-7817 GCA_037478975.1 Armatimonadota bacterium | reverse complement strand
GGAGGAGCTTCTCTGCCGGAGAGAAGCGGGAGGAGCCAGCCGCACGTGACCGCCATCCAGGATGCCACATTCCTGATCTGTCCGGACTCGTTCAAAGAGTCCCTGACCGCTTCCGAGGCTGCCGCTGCCATCCGGGACGGGTTGTCCCGTGCCTGCAGAGGCTTCCGGTTTCATCTGACGCCCATCTCAGACGGCGGGGAGGGGTTCGTGGAAGCCATGCTTTCTGACGGGGGGCGCCGTGTGGAGGCTCTTGTCACCGGTCCTCTCGGGAGTCCCGTGTCAGCCTCATACGGCATCCTAACAGACGGCAGCACGGCCGTTATCGAGATGGCCGCCGCGGCAGGACTGGGGCTTGTCCCTCCGGAGGCGCGACGCCCGCTGGAGGCCACCACCCGCGGAGTGGGGGAGTTGATGCTCGATGCTCTCTCCCGGGGAGCGCGCAGGCTGCTGATCGGCATCGGTGGCAGCGCAACCACGGATGGGGGCGCAGGGATGGCGCAGGCGCTCGGGGTGCGCCTTCTGGACGCGCAGGGAAATGAGATTCCAGCGGGGGGAGGCGGGCTTCTGAAACTGGAGCGGATCGAGACGTCAGGCCTGGATCCCCGCATCAGGCAGGTCTCCATCCGCGTCGCGTGCGACGTGAAGAACCCTCTCCTGGGGGAGCGCGGAGCGGCGGCCGTGTATGCCCCTCAGAAGGGAGCGACCCCGGAGCAGGTGGCGTTGTTGGAACAGGGGCTGACGCGGCTGGCGGAGGTCGCGATGCGGGATCTTGGAACTGATCCCTCAGATGTCCCCGGCGCTGGCGCCGCCGGGGGGCTGGGGTGGGGTCTGATGGCGTTCTGCGGGGCGGAGCTTGTTCCCGGGTTTCAGCTTGTGGCGGATGCGCTGGGGCTTGAGAAGCGGGCTGGGGAGGCGGACTGGATCGTGACGGGCGAGGGACGCACGGATGCCACCTCGCTGCAAGGCAAGGTGGTGGGCGGAGTGCTGGAAATCGTCCGCCGGACAGGAAGGCCCTGCGTGGTCCTGTGCGGATCCGTGGGACCGGATTCTGCGCCACTTTACGAAGCGGGGGCCACCGCAGTGCTGTCCATAGTCCAGGGGCCTGCTTCGCTGCCTGAGGCGCTGAAAGACGCCGGGCGGCTTCTGGAGGATGCGGCCTATAATCTCGGCAGGCTGATCGCCGCCAGCCGGCCGGAGCAGGAGGAGCAATGAACATCGCGGTCACAGGAGCGACAGGCTTTGTGGGGAGTCATCTGTGCCGCCTGCTGGTCGAACGCGGGCACAGGGTGACCGCGCTCGTGCGTCCCGGATCACCCCGCGCGCGCCTGTCCGGCGGAGAGATCGGCTTCGCGGAGGGAGATATCACCCGTCCCGAAACGCTTCCGGCGGCCTTCCAGGGTTGCGATGTTGTGGTCAACCTGGTGGGCATTATCCGCGAGACGCGCGACCAGACCTTCGAGCGCATCCACGCTGAAGGCGCGGCTGCTGTTGCTCTTGCCGCCAGAGAGGCCGGTGCCCGCCGTCTTGTCCATATGAGCGCCGCCGGCACACGGCCCCACGCCCCGAGCACCTATCACCGCACCAAGTGGCTGGGTGAGGAGGCGGTCCGCGCGAGCGGTCTGGAATGGGTGATCCTGCGGCCCTCGCTCATCTTCGGGATCGGGGATGGATTCACCACGACGATGATGGATCTGGTGCGCCGCGCGCCGGTCATACCTCTCATCGGGGCAGGGACCAGTCTGATGCAGCCCATCGCTGTGGAGGATGTCTGCGCCGCCTTTGCTTCCAGCGCGGAGGAGGATCGCCACTGCGGTCAGACCTATGAGCTGGGCGGCCCGGAGCAGATCACATACGAGCAGATTGTCAGGCTGGTAGCGCGCGAGCTGGGAGTGCGGCGGCCCTTTGTGCATCTGCCGGTGTGGATGATGATGCCGCTGTCAGGCGTCCTCTCGCGCATAAGTTCCCGCTTTCCGCTGACGCCGGACCAGATCAGAATGCTTCAGGAAGATAACGTCGCTGAGCCCAATCACGCGCATAAAGTATTCGGTCTGGAGCTGATGCGGTTCGAGGACGGGTTGAAGAAGATCGTTGCGTCAGCGGCGGGAGGCGGCTCAGCATGAGCCTGGCGGATGCCCTGCAGAGGTTTGTCCGGGAGCATCGGGAAGACCCGGCGCTCCGGGTGGTGCGCGGGACGCCGCAGTCCGATGAGATGACCGAGCTTGCACCCGCCACACCGGCCACGCACCAGGCCCGCGTGGTGGAAGGGGCTGCGCTGGAGCAGAAGCCGGTACCCGCGCTCGGCGGGTCGGGCTTTACCCATTTTCTGGATGGCATCCAGCGTTCGAGGGTGGCGCTTATCTGGCACGGGGTGCCGGTCATCTGGGGGTACGCCGCCGCATGCGTGCGGGAGAGAGGGGCGGACCGGCTGATGCGACTGGCGCCGGGGATGTGCGAGTCCCGCGAAGCGCTCATCTTCCCGTTTGCCTTCGCGCCGCCAGAGGAGCTTCAGCGCTGGGGGCTCGCCTGCGTGGATTCCTCGCCGATGGCGCGGGTGCCGGAGGACGCGGACAACCCGGCATATATCCGCCAGTATTCCCTGGAGATGCTGGGCGACCTCCGGCGGCGGCTGGAGAGGACTCTCCTGAAGCGCTGGCTGGAGTCGTCCGGCGAGGGGCAATGGCTTCTGGTGGACGGCGAGCTTCCGGATTCGGAGCAGGAGGGCGGTCTTCGCCGGGTGGTGGGCCTCATCAAGAGCCATCAGACACGTTACTTCGCCGGAGAAGAGCAACGCATGTTGCTGGAGCTGCCTGAGGGACAGCGGACCACCGTCTTTCAACCGCACCGCCACGGGTACAGGCCGGTGTACTCATGGTATCTGCGTCTGCGCGACAGCTCCGGTCAGGACCAGGCCTTCGGGCTGGTGCGCGTGGAGGCCCGCGCCGATGAGGAGACCCTCCGGATGGCCGGGGAGATCTCCGGCTGGCTGCTGGCCGAGCGCACGCCGCTCAGTCTGCCGGATGCCCGCTGGGACCGGATGATCTATCCGGTGCGCGATTGCGAGCAGTATTTGCGGTCCATCGCTCCTACAGCGGTCGAAATGGATGCAAGGCTTCAGGTTTAGGGTGTGAGGAGGAGATCATGATTTCTGAGCAGGAGGCCGGTTCCCCAGGCGCACAGTCCCGGCCACGACTGGCTCAGGTGGGGCGCGTGGTGGCCACCGAGCCTAGACCCAACACTGCATACGAGTTCCATTTCTGGACGGCTCCCGGCTCGCCGGTGGGCATCGGCACTCTGGTGGTGGTCCTAGCCGAGAATGTGGAGGTATACGGCGTGGTCGTGGAAGGCTGGTCCTATACCGATGTGGCCAGCGCTATGCACGATTACATCGGGCTGGACGGAGACCCGGCGATGGAGGCGATGACCCGCCGTCCGGAGATCCGCTGCTATACCGCGGCTGTGCTTCGCAGGGAGCCCGAGGAGCCGGTGCAGCCCGTTCCCGGCGGTCCGGTGTATCTGGCGGATGATCTCTGCGTGCGCCGGGCGCTCCGGATGGACGCCTACGCGGACCGGACGGGAGTGGCTGTCGGGGCTTATCAGAACGGGGAGCTGCTGGCGCCGGTGTATCTGGATGCTGACTTTCTGCTGGGGCCTGAGGCAGCGCATGTCACCCTGACGGGTGTGTCCGGGCTGGCCACCAAGACCAGCACCATCGAGTTCCTCCTCCAGAGCATCTTCGCCGCCCGGGATGACGTAGCGTGTGTGTGCTTCAACGTCAAGGGACACGACATGCTGTTCCTGGACTTCCCGGCGGAGGCGGAGCCGGGCTCGCCGCTGGAGGAGCGCTACCGCGATCTGGGAATCACCCCTCTGACCGAGGCGGACCGCACCCTGTACGACGTGCTGGGAGTCCCCTGCCGCGCATTCGAGAATGTTGAGTACTATGCGCCCTTCCGGGAGGACGGCTTCAACCTGAACACCCTGCGCACCAACCCGGAGGTGATGGGCAATGTGCATCCTCTGGCATGGGGGCTGCAGGACATCATGGAGTTCGCCGAGGTGGTGTTGAGCCGCGACGATGTGGACGCCAAGGCGGACGCGCTGATCCAGTACATCAATCAGAAGGTCATCGGGGCAAAGGACGGCTACAACATCGGCGACGGCAAGGCAGCCATCTATGTGCGCACCTTTGCCGACCTGGAGGAATGGTTCCGCCGCGTCTTCGATTATATGGAGGCCGGTGACAGCGGCAGGGGGATGGAGCAGTACCGGAGCCACCACTACCAGACTCTCCGGAAGGTGCACAACCGCCTGACGAACCTCATCACCCGCTACAGGGGGTTGCTCACCCCGCGCGAGGAGCGTCACGATCTGCCGTGGGGAGACTTCAAACCGCGCACCATCTACGTGGTGGACATCGCCAGCATGGATCAGCAGGGGCAGGATCTGGTGGTCACGCGGGTGGTGTCCAAGCTCCGCGAGCATCTGGAGCGGAAAGCCCTCGGGGTGGACCGTTGCATCGTGGTGGTGGACGAGTTGAACAAGTATGCGCCCAGCGACGGGCCGGAGACGAATCTGAAGCGGACTCTGCTGGACATCTCAGAGCGCGGGCGCTACATCGGGCTGGTGCTGTTCAGCGCACAGCAGTTCCGCAGTCAGGTGCACAAGCGGGTGGTGGGCAACTGCGGCACTTCTATCTACGGCCGGATGGACATGGACGAGCTGGCCACGCCGGGCTATCAGGTTCTGACGCGGGCGGAGCGGGAGAAGCTGGCCACGCTCTCCAAGGGGCAACTGATGGTGCGCCACCCCCATTTCAGCCAGGCCATTTTCGTGAAGTTCCCGAGGCCGAACGTCCTGCGAGGCTCGGACGGGGTACGATTGTTCCCGCCCGCGGAGCCCGTGGAGCTGGAAGAGGCCATCTTCCGTGAGTTCAGCCGGATGGATGCCACCGTTCAGCGCAACCAGGTGCGCGAGGCGCTGGCGGATGCGGATCGCGACGCCGCTCTGGAGGCGTTCAACAAAGTGCGCTTGAGGGGCTCATCGGAGCCGGTTTCGGACTTTCAGAAGTTCATCAGGAAGAAGGCGAAGCTGGATGAGCCGGATCCTGTTCCGCGCGCGTTTGGAGCGCCGCCTCCCGTGAGTGGCGATGACCCGTTCGCGGATTGACTTCACACCACCGTTCCGGATGGAGACACTGACTTGAGGATCGCCCATATCGCCGATGTGCATCTGGGATACCGGGCTTATTCGCGCGTCACATCGCGGGGATTGAACCAGCGGGAGGCCGACGTCTTCCGCGCGTTCCGCTCCGTGTTGGACCGTGTTGCGGAGCTTGACCCGGATCTGATCATCATCGCCGGGGATCTGTTCCATACTGTGCGCCCCAGTAACTTCGTCATTCACCAGACGTTCCGCCTTCTGAGCGATCTGCGGGGCCGCACCGCCGCGCCGGTGGTGATCATCGGCGGCAATCACGATACGCCAAAGTCCCGTGACACCGGCTGCATCCTGGATCTGTACACGGTTATAGAGGGGATGTATGTCCGGCATCACGGTTTCGAGGGCATTGCCCTTCCCGGTCTGGACGCAGCGGTGTACTGTCTTCCCTATTTCGCGCTGGAGGAGCGCAGGCAGCACATCATCCGACCGGATTCCGGCCGCCCGGTCAATGTTCTGGCCGTCCACGGGACCGTGGAAGGCGTCATCCGGCAGAGCTACGATTCGGACCAGGTCGCGCCGGGCGAGCTGAATCTGGAGGCGTGGGAGTACGTTGCGCTGGGGCACTACCATATCCACACCCAGATTGCGGACAATGCGTTTTACTCGGGAGCCATCGAATACACCAGCTCCAACATCTGGGAAGAGGCCCACGAGCATCCCAAGGGATTCATTCTCTACGACACGGAGACACGCTCAGCCAGCTTTCACGAGACTCCCACGGTGCGCCGGGTTGTGGACCTGCCTCCCGTCCGGGCGGGGTCGCTGGGCGCTGCGGAGCTGATGGAGAAGGTGGAGGAGCGTCTGGCGCCATTCGCGGATGACCTGCCTGAGCTGATCATCCGCCTGCCGGTGGAGGGCTTCCCGCGCGAGCTTCAGCGTGATCTGGACTGGAAGCGTCTTCGTGAGCTGAAGCTGGCGGCGCTGCATCTGGACATTGTCTTCTGCCCGGCCCGTCGCGAGGATCGTCCCGGAGTGTCCACGGAGCGGGGAGAGGCGCGTCCCATCGAGGTGGAGTGGAGGGAGTTCGCGGGGAGCCTGGAAGATCTTCCGGCCGGCGTGGATAGAGATCGTCTGGTGGATCTGGGCCTGCGTTACCTGGAACAGGCCGCTGAGGAGCAGCAGGAGGCGCCGGTATGAGGCTGATATCGCTCCGCCTGCTCAACTTCCGGCAGTACCGGCAGGCGGAGATCCGGTTCCAGGACGGCATCACGGCCATCGTGGGGCGAAACGGCGCAGGCAAGACCACTCTTCTGGAGGCCATAGCCTGGACACTCTACGGCCAGAAGGCCATCCAGAGGATGGACCGGGGAAAGGCGGAGACCATCAAGAGCCGGGGGGCCGGAGCCAGAGACCACACGGAGTGTGAGCTGGCTTTCGAACTGGGCGGCCAGCGCCTCACGGTGGTCCGGCGGATGAACGACGCGGCGTTGCTGGTAGAAGGCCGCCCCCAGGATACGGGTACAGAGAATGTCACCCGTTCGATCACCCGGCTCCTGGGAATGGATCCGCAGGCGTTTTTCACCAGTTTCTTCACCGGACAGAAGGATCTTGCGTTCCTGCGGGACGTCTCCAGCCGCAAGCGGGAGGAGTATGTCGGACGTCTGCTGGGCTATGAGCGCCTGACCCGCGCTCGCGAGCTGGCCAATCAGGAGAAGCTGGCCATAGGGCGGGAGATGGATGCTCTGGCGCGCGGTGCGGGAGATCTGGAGGAGGCAAAACAGCGCCGGAAGGAAGCCGAAGAGCGGCTGCAGGCAGCCCTGGAGGAGCAGAAGTCGGCCCGGCAGCAGGTTGAACGGGCGCAGGAGGCGGCGCAACATGTGGAGCCGGAGAAGAAGCAGTCCGAAGAGGCGGAACGCAGGCACCGGGAGCTGCAGAAGGAGGTGGACATCCTGAACAGCCGCCTGCAGACCGCGCGCGAGCGGACTGAGCGCCTGCGGGAGGAACTGGGCAAAGCCGCATCGGCCCGGAGCGAACTGGAGAAGCTGCGGCCGCTGGTGGAAGAGTACGAGCAACTCCGTGCCCGAAACGAGGAGCTGAACGAGCTTGAGAAGGCCGATGCCGAGCGCAGATCTCTGGAGCGGGAAGCCCAGTCGCTGCGGGCGGATATCGAGGAAGTGCGCGCGAAGCTGGCGGATCTGTCGGCTCGTTCCGGCCGGCTGGCCGCTTTGCGGGAACGCATCGCATCGTTGCGGCAGGATATCGAGACACTGCAGTCTGCGCTGGAGCACCAGCGCGAGGAGCGCCTGCGGCAGGCTGCGGAGCTTCGCGCGGCAAGAGATTCCGCCAGACAGCGCGCGGCGGAGCTGGAGGAGCATCTGGAACAGCTCCTGAAGGCCGGCCCCGACGGAGTCTGCCCCACCTGCGAGCGCCCTCTGGGGGAAGAATTCGAGCGCGTGACATCGCGTATGCGCTCTGAGCAGCAGGAAGCGTTGCGGGTGGCGGGTGATCTGGAGCAGAAGCTTACCGGGCTGGAGGGTGCAGCGGACCCTCAGGGGGCGGCACAACTCGCAGGGCTCCAGAAGGAGTTTGAAAAGCTCTCGCGCGAGGAATACGAGGCGCAGGCCGCGGCGGCCGAGGAGAGTGGCCAGCGGCAGAGG
>JBBFLP010000158.1:0-7839 GCA_037478975.1 Armatimonadota bacterium | reverse complement strand
TCGTGGATGTACTCCCCCTCGCCGTAATACAGCTCCCCGAACAGGCCGGCCTCCACGATCTTGCCCACCAGGACATTCTCGCGGAAGTAGCAGTAGTTCTCGGCCATCATGTAGCTTGCGCTGCTCCGGGCGGCGGCCAGAGTCAGATCCCTGGCCTCCTGGATGCTGACCGCAGCGGGGACCTCGGAGAGCACGTGGATGCCGCGCTCCAGCGCGGCGATGGCCTGCGGGGCATGCAGCGGCATCGGCGTCCCGATAACCACTGCGTCAATCCCCGCCTCATCCAGCATCTCCTCGTAGTCCTTGTACAGCTTCTGCACACCAACACCGGCCGCCGTCTCCTTCAGGCGCTCCTCGTTGATGTCGCAGAGCGCTTCCAGGTGCGTGCGCGGGTTGGCAAGGAAGGGCGCGAAATAGCTGGCGCCCCTTCCGGCCGCGCCGACGATTCCCACTTTCAGAACATCTGTGACTGGCATCAGGGCAGGCTCCTGTCGTTACTGGCTTTTGGATTTATGGGGATTCCTGAGGATTATATCACCTTCGCGCATACCACACCGCCTCCGGTACAGCCGGATCCCCCCGCGCGTCCGCGCGGGGGGATCCGGAGGATACTCCGTTTTCAGGAACTGAAGGCCTCTACCGGTAAAGCGGCCCGTACGCCGCGCAGGCGCGGTAGTCGGCGCCCTGCGGCTCCAGCGCCCCGAACCGGGACCACGCCGCCGGGCGGAAGAGCTGCTCCTCAGGCAGGTTGTGCATATCCACGGGGATGCGCAGGATGGATGCCAGCGTCACCAGATCCGCTCCCACGTGCCCGTAGCAGATGGCCCCATGGTTGGCGCCCCAGTTGTTCATCACGCTGTAGACGTCCCGGAACGGACCCGATCCGGTCAGGCGCGGCACGAACCAGGTGGTGGGCCAGGTGGGATCCGTGCGGTTCATCAGCACCTTCCCCACCTCCGTGGGCAGGTCCACCGTCCAGCCCTCGGCGATCTGCAGTATCGGCCCGAGCCCCTTCACCAGATTGACCCGGCTCATGGTCACCGGCATTCCGCCGCGCGTCAGGAACTCGCTGGAGAACCCGCCTCCCCGGAAGTAGCCCAGGTTCGCCGGGCACCACCGGGTGTTGTCCAGGCACCGGTAAGCCTCCTCCGGCTTAATCTTCCAGAACGGCTTCAGGGCGGGTTTGCCGTCCAGCTCCTGCTGTCCCGTCCAGTCCAGCGCGGAAGCCCCGGAGTTGATCAGGTGGATGATGCCATTCTCGGCCAGTCCCTCAAGTTTGTAGCCGGTCACCCGCTTGACGGCCTCCGGGCTCCAGTAGGTGCGCACGTCGGAGAACATCTGGGCGGTCCCGGTGAGCAGATGCCCGAACAGCATGGCCACCGCGTTCAGGCAGTCGTTCTCCGTGGCCACGATATAGGGCTGCCGGATACCGTTCCAGTCGAAGGACGAGCACAGAATGGCCTCAAGGAAGTCACCGTTCGGGAAGTGATCCGTCCACTGGCGCTGTCCCTGGAAGCCCCCGGCCAGCGCGTTATGCCCCTCGGCCTCCTCCGGGAATCCCAGCTCCGCCAGCCGCGGGTTGCCCACCATCAGATCCCGCGCGATGATGGCCATCTTCACGCAGAACTCCCAGTCGCGGTTCTTCTGCTCGCGGGAGTGCTGCTTCTCGGGAGGATTGGGATCCAGCCCCTCCATGCAGCGCTCGCGCACCCAGGCGATGGCCCGCTCGTACTCCTCCGGGTCGTAGATCTTCTCCTCGATGCGGCGGACGAATTCCGTCATGTCCACGGACTCCACACGCATCCCCAGATACTCTTCGAAGAAGTTCTGGTCCACGATGGAGCCGGCGATTCCCATGGACACCCCGCCCATCGCCAGGTAGGATGAGCCCTTCATCGTCGCGGCGGCCAGCCCCGCCTTCGCGAACCTCAGCAGCTTCTCCTGAACGTCCGGCGGGATGGATGTGTCGCCCTTGTCCTGCACGTCCCGCCCGTAGATGCCGAAGGCGGGCAGCCCCTTCTGCGCGTGCCCGGCCAGAACCGCCGCCAGATACACGGCTCCCGGCCGCTCGGTCCCGTTGAACCCCCAGACGGCCTTGGGGATGAGCGGGTCCATATCCATCGTCTCGGAGCCGTAGCACCAGCAGGGCGTCACGGTCAGCGAGACCCCCACTCCCTCCCTCGCGAATTTCTCGGCGCACTTCGCCGCTTCGGACACGCCGCCGATGCAGGTATCCGCGATGACGCACTCCACGGGGAGGCCGCTGGGGTGGGTCAGGTTCTCTGAGAGGAAGCGCGCCGTCGCTCGCGCCATCCCCATAACCTGATCCTCCAGCGATTCGCGCACGCCGCCGTAGCGGCCGTCAATGCACGGGCGGATGCCGATCTTCGGCGCAGGGTTGCGCAACCGGTTGACCGGTGGATTGATGTTCATTGCGATATAGCTCCCAGTCTTTCAGCGATGGCCGGGCCGCCTCGCCCGGCCGCGAAACCTTCTCAGCGGCACTCCCCCGGAGGCGCTATCCCGGCTCCGCGCGAATTCTTCGCGGGCGCCGGGATCGCATCCTGCGGCGATCGCCGGTTTCTCAGCGATCCCCTTCCGGCTGAGAGGCGCCGCCTCTTGCGCCCATCGGCCCCCGCCGGCCGGACGTGAGAGGTATTGTCAGGGATCCCTCTGGCGGATACTGCACCTGGAAATGGGCCGCTCCAGCATCCTCCACCAACCGCATCCGGGCGCCCTCAACCATAACCTCTCTGCGGGACGCGCCCGCCTCCTCCAGAAGCAAAGCCAGGGCATCGAGCTGGGTGGGAGACAGGCGGCGCGGATCCATTCCCGCCTCGCTCCGGAGCGCGGAGAGGGTGGAGGAATCCAGACTGCCGTAGAAAAGCAGCGCCCTCTTGCGGCGGGGGTCCATCAGGGTGCCTAGGTTCCCCCCCAGCGACGGCTCGGACATCATCATCTCCATCAACTGCTCGGCGGTATATACGCGCGCGATGTGCGCCAGGTCGTCCACACCGAGGGAGCCGTTGTCTTCGATCGCCTGCTTCCAGTATTCGATGTCGGCTTTCGGGACCATGGCGGCCCGCCGCTCAGCCCAGTTACGGGAGCGGATGCGGATGGAGGTCCCGTCCAGCTCCCAGTCGCACCGGAACGTGCCGGCCACGGCATCCAGAATGTCCACCACCCGCCCTTTCTGCGTGCGGACCTGGGCGCCCGGCACCCGCCAGGCCTCCGCGAAGACGTTCAGCCCGGCTTTCTCCGGCAAATCGGCCAGCGCGCCGCCCGCGTCCGGCTGACCCTCCTTCGGCTGGATCTCGATCTCCTGAGCAAGCAGCGGGTCAAGCTCCGAAGAATCCGTCTTCTGCGCATCCTGTTTAGAGGAGGCCCCTCCACGCAGAGTCTCCATCATCTCCCGGCCCATCTGCTCGAAGACGCTCTGAGGATCCTCCCCCGCGTTCACACGGACCACGGCCTTGGCAAGATTCCTGGCTACGTCGCTCGTGGGATCCAGAATGGGAAATCCCGACATCATGCGCAGAGCCGGGTCGCCGGAAAGCCCGATCATGCCCAGAAGACCCCCGGGGATCATCTCGGAGTGCGCCACCCCCTCCGGCGCCGGGCTGACGCGCACCGTCACCCGGCTCCAGTCCACTTCGGTCTGATCGCCACCTGCCCGGCCGGACGGGTCCATCTTCTGGAACAGCTGGCGCAGCCCGCTCATCAGGTCCTGCAGGTTCTGCTGCTGCGCGGGAGGCAGGCGGTTGAAGGGAACGCGGTACTCCTGCCCGCTCAGTACACTTTCGATCACGGCGGGCCCCAGCGACCCGATCAGCGCGGTGTAGGGACGCCCGATGGGATCGCGAGCGGCGAACTGCAGCAGCGGATCCGCCTGCGCAGCCTTCTCGATCTCGGAGGGGCTCATCTTCTGCAGCTCCGCCAGAGACGAAGTGAGCGTGTCCCAGCCGCGTCGAAGCTGTGCGGCGCGCTCTTCCTCCTTGGCGCGCAGGGCGCGCGCCTCCCGGTCCCGCGCGTTAGCGCCCTGCCAGATGGTGTAGGTCCAGCGGCCATCTTCCCCGGCCCGCGACCAGGTGAAATCCAGCAGTGTGGCCACCTGCCGCATGAACTCCCGGACGGTGATGTCCCGCGCGTGGACTGACACCGGCACCTCGCGCACCTTCCAGAACCGCTTCTCGGAGGAGGGGATGAGGAACATATTCGCCTCCTCGGAAGCAACGTGCAGCAGTTCCTCAAGCGTGACACGGGTCTGCGCGACTGTGATCTTGCGCTCCAGGCGGGGGTCATCCTGCCAGGAGACATCGGCCCCGCTTCTCTGCGCAATGGCCGCCCCACCGCCGGCCATCAGAGCCGCCGCGCAAACAATGCTCAATACGCCAGCCCGGCGTTTAGATCTCGATGCCATGGGACATCCTTCCTTTCCGCCTCCGGCCCGCCTTTCCCGCAAAACGCCCCGGAAAACCAGCCCGGCGGATGCGCCTGAAATCATTCTACCTGAAAAGTGAAACGCGCTCCGCCGATAATCCGGGCTGCTGCGCCCGTCTCCCCCAACGCAGCGGTAATCTTTCTAAGAACCCGGAGCAACAAAGCCCATGCCAGGAGCCATCCGACATTCCCCGCAAAGTGCACAGGCTGTCGCCGCATTCCCAGAAGGCACAAGGTCATTGATACGACCAGCGAGGTATCTTCCAGTGTCATTCACACGTGAAAGTCAGATCATCGTCGCGATCTGCCTTGTGGACCTCGTGGTCACTCTGGCTCTGCTCTCGACTGCGACAGCCCGCGAGGGCAACCCGCTGATGGATTTTTATCTCCAGTTCGGTGTGGGAGCCTTCGTTCTGGCCAAGCTTTGTCTGCTGTTTCTGCCGATCTTTATCGCGGAATGGTGCAGGCAGTTCCGTCCGCAGTTTGTGCGGCGCATGCTGAGGCTGACCATCGTCGCCTATCTGGGGATCTACGCCCTGCTGTTCCTGCAGCACAACGTTCCGGTGCTGATGGCGGACAGACTTCACGGGCACGATGATCAAGTCAGTTTCCATACCGCATACCCCGGGCTGCAGAACCCGGACTGACCGCGCTGGCCCCGAGGCCGCATTCGCCCGAACGCAGGAGGCCGTCTCTTCCCCGGAGACGGCCTTTTTGCTGCCTTGATTTCCGGCCGGTTGCGAAAAGAATAAACCTCTGTCAGACCGCTTCTTCTCCCCAAATCGCGGTGGTATAATGCCGTTGTCTGTGGAGGAAGCGGCTATGTCAAGACAAAGGTTTGCCGGTTTCACCCTTATCGAGCTCCTCGTCGTCATCGCCATCATCGCGATCCTGGCGGCGGTGCTCTTCCCCGTGTTCGCACAGGCGCGCGAACGAGCCAAGTCCGCGGCGTGTCTCAGCAATCTGAAACAGCTTGGCGTCGCGTTCCGTATGTATGCGGACGACAACAAAGACCTCGCCCCGTTCGGAGTGGACGCCGAGGACCGTCACGATCGCCCGCCGGAGACCATCCGGGACATCCCGTTCGTGTGGGAGTGTATGGAAGCCTACGTGAAGGACAACAAGGCGTGGCGCGACCCGGCCGATAAGGGATTGCGCTGGCGTCGCCCGGATGCAGGCGGCACGGGTTGGCCCCCCGTGGTGAAGAACCTGTACCGCACCACGGCCTCCACCCACCCGCGCGGGCTGGGCTCCAGCTATACCTACCGGACTCCGCTCGCCATCAAGAACTGGAGCATTGACTGGTATGCGGGAGGGAAGCCAAGCCTCAGGCGTCCGGCCAAAGTTTCCTCCATTCCCGTCCCGGCGCGGGCCATCGTGTTTATGGATCCGCTGCAGGTCAGCGAGTCCGGTCCTCAGCCCGAGGACTGGAACGCCCAGTGGCACACGATGAAGTACCCGGTCTTCGGATACAACGTTGTGATGGCGGACGGGCACACTCAGACGCTGACGTACGAGCAGTACCGCTACCCGGAGGACCATCCTTATAATCAGGGACGCCCGAAAAACGAGTGGCTGAACCTGTTCAACGATTACTACATCCGTCCCGAGTGGCCCTACTGAGTAAGACCCGGTCATTTTCGTGACGGAGAACCAGAGGAGAAAGAAGGTCTTTGCCGTCCCTGACCTCCGAGATGGCCGGGTAGCAGTTGCCTGCGACTGTCAGCGGGCGACCAGAGTGCGATACGTGTAGGTCAGCTCTCTGTCCTCTCCTGGTTTCAGCTCGAAGTCCCAGTTGATCTCGCATGTGGGGTTCAGGGCGCTCAGACGCTTCACGACGCGCGTCACCTCACCACCCTGCCCGCTCTGGAGCACCTCTCCCACCACCTCCTTCGTCACCACCACACGGATGCTCTCGCGCTTCCAGCTTTTCAGGGTCAGGCGGCCCTTGACCGTAATCTCGTCGTACGGCCGTCCGTAGATGTCCACAGGTCTGCGGGACTCTTCCACCTGTGTCTGATCCGCCCGGACGTCTGTCGCGACGGTCAGCTTCAGCGTGTTCCTGCCGCCGGGCGGCGTATACTTCAGGACATCCTGCGCCACAGGCATCGAGCCGTTCACTGTGAACGCCGGGGCCGTGGTCCACGGATGCTCCGTGGTGTTCTCAAGGCGCAGCGAATGCCAGACAGGCGACTCGTCCTGCGGCGCGGGGCGGTCACCCCGGCTGCGGCCGTGCTCGTCAATGCTCATACTGTCCGGGACTTCCCACCGGTAGATGTGCTCGCAGGGCACTTTTCCGGTGAACACCGTAAAGCGCGCCCGATCCCCCTTTTTTAGAGTCACACCACTCTGGCGATAGAAGTAAAGATCCTCGTTGGACTCTCCGGGCATCGGAGTGGTCGCGGAGTAGGTGTCCTCGGGGCGGAAGGCGGAACGCTCAGCGGCGTAGGCCAGATTGTAGACCACGGACTGCGCCATCACCCCGCCATAGCCGGCCCGGCTGGGGGAGGAGCCGCGCAACAGGCTCTCGACGAACGCGCTTACGGTCTGCTGGAGAGCAAGCGGCGTGAGGGTGTCCGCGAACATAAAGTTCGGATAGCCCACAACGAACGAGACGTCCGCGTCCTCCAGGTCTTCCGCGTCGTTGGCCAGCACAGCCTCCAGCGTGATGTCCGCCGTCTTGTCTCCCGCAATGTTGACCAGGTACGCCGGACTCCAGGTGATGCCCTTCTCCAGATAAGCCAGCGTGATCTCGGCAGACGGAGCGTTCCCGGCCAGCCGGATCTTCGCCCGGTCCACCATCCGCTCCACGGTGGTCTTCAGGCTGGCTCCCGGTCCCATCCGGATCGCTGTGACGCTGGAGCGGTTCAGAGCCGTCAGACCATCCAGGGTCTCGATCACCACGATCTGAGCTCCCTGAGGCGTGATTGCGGGACGCAAATCCGGACGCGGCGCGGGCAGACTGTCCTCGGCCGCGCGATCCTTCGGAGCCGACACCAGCCGGCCGGCGACCTCCCGGACCCCTCCACCGGGAGCGGCCACCTCAAGGATCACCTGGCTTCCCACGTTGGCTTCCAGCAGCTCGGAAAGCGAGATGGCGTCCAGCTGCCGGGTCTGACGCTCGCGGAACGAGACCACCTCTTTCACCGGCCCCGCCTTGCCGGCGGCCCCGATCCAGACCGTCCCCAGCGCGGCGGGCGGGATGGGCTCCATCACCGCCCACCCGTCCTTGAGGCGCGTCTCGCCTGTGCGGAAAACGAATCCCAGACCGTTCTTGAAAACCGCAAGCGAACGGACGCTTGTCTTAAATTCGGGGAGCGCTTCGGGCTGCGGAGCCACAGTAGCTGCGGACAGGCTGGCTGTCCCCAGGGTAGCGGCGGCAAAGAGTGATGCAAGTCG
>JBBFLP010000157.1:4615-7925 GCA_037478975.1 Armatimonadota bacterium | reverse complement strand
CGTGGAGGTTCAAATCCTCTCTTCGGCATTGTCTTCATTTTTGTGTTCATTGTCGCCGGGAGCGGCCTTCCAGGAAGGCCGCTCCTTTTTGCGTGCGCCGCCAAATAAAAAGCCGGCCCGGAATACCTTCCGGGCCGGCGGACCTGCCAGGGAGGCGAGACCGCACTTTGCGGCCGCCTCTCCCTGGTTCTGACTACGGCGCGAGAGGCGTGTAGTCCGAAGGCACCTGCTGCTCACGTCCGCGCAGGACGCGTATGGTCTTGCCGTTGCGCACTTCGGAAGTGATGACACCCACGATGCTGAGATAGTCGCCCGGCATCGGATAGACCTCCGACCGGATGACCTTCACGCCGGGAGCATCATCCTGAGCATCCACGCCGGAGCCGTCATCCAGCAGGAAGTAGCTCTCCAGCCAGTCCATCTTGGTGACTTTTCCGTAGACCCTCACCAGCAGGCCCTCGGTCTCGATGCCCACGTTGGTGGGCTGACCATCCGGACCCACGAACCGCGGACCGCCGACGCTGCGGCTTCCGATGTTGCGGATCTTTGTGGTGCCTGTGCCGATCTTGGTGACGGTGGTATCGCGGAGCACGCGCTCGCCCGTCTCAAGCGTGCGCAGGATCCCCTTCACCTGGACCTTGTCACCGATGCTGACGCTCGCGCCGGACTCCACACGGATTCCCGCCGTGCCGTCTTCGTCCTGGACGTAGAAGAACCCGGACTCGGACAGCGGCACCAGCGTCACGATGGCGCCGTTGGTGGTCTCGACCATAGCGTAGTCCGGCTGCGCCTTGGCCTGACCGATGGACGCGACCGGGATGGTCTCCGCCGGCGGGCCGGTGACGCGGATGTTGTCAACGGCCGTGATATTTGTCTGCAACTGCCACTTCTGCTGGAAGCGCACGAAGATGGTGATCGTGTTGCTCTGGGCGACAGTCTCGACGCTTACCGGGACCCACTTGACCGGCAGGGTGTTGTCACCGTGAGCCGGATCGGTGGACCAGACGATCCACGAAGGCTTCGGATTCGGATCGTTCGGGTCCGGAGCGGGACCGGGATCCACGCCACCCTTCGGGTCAATACCGACCCAGACCTGGCAGTCCCACGGCGCTCCGCCGTTGGCGAACGTGGCGATGTAGGCATCCACACGGTAAGTCATGCCGGGAACCGCCTTGATGCGCTGATAGAAGCCGCCCTGCTTGCGATCCCAGCTGCCGCCTGCGCCCGCAAAATACTGGCCGTGCTGGGTGTTCACCACTCCGAGCCAGCGCGGGACGCCGCTGGTGGGATACGGACCGATGTAACCGCTGGCGTCTCCGCCGTCACCTCCACCCACCACCGGGAAGGAACGCCATCCCACGGCCGTGCGGGTGGGACCGGAGCCCTCGATCTGCTCGAAGCTGCCGTTGGTGAAGACAGGCAGGGCCTCCGGAGGAGTGCGGAAGGTCTTGTCCACGGAATAGACCGTCTTGTATCCCGTGGCCGAGCTGCGGACACGGTAGTGATACAGGGTATCCGGCGAAAGGCCGGTCAGCAGGACCTTATGCACCTGCACATTGCCCGGGGCCTGAGCCGTCATCGGATAGACCGCCCCGTCGTCGCCGTTCGGGGACGCCGGGCCATACTCCACCACCGAGCTCGACGCGACATCCGTGGTCCATTCAATCTCAAACGTCGTGTCGGAGACCTGAGTAGCCTTAGGGCCATCCGTGATGTTGATCCTCAGGGTGCTTCCGGCGGGCTGGACCGAGACGTTGTCCACGTCCACGTGCAGCCACGCTGTCGCCTCCGGCATGATCCCACGCACCCAGATGCTGGTGGGGCCGGTGGCGTTGAAGCGCACCGAGTACCGGCTCCAGGCGTCACTCTCCTGGAAGTTGATCCAGTTGATGGAGGTAGCCAGCGGGTTGGTGGTCTGGCCCGTCAGGTCATATCCCACCGATCCCGTCGGGATGACCGCCTGGTTGGTGCTATTGGTCCGGAACATCCGGGCGTCGATGTCCAGGTCGTATGCCTGGCCAGCCACGGTGTTCACCAGCTGGTAGATGCCTCCGCGGAAGTTGCTGCTGCGGATGGACCCACCGATGATGCGCTGGTAGTTGTTCACATTCGGATCCGGGACACCCGTGTTGCCCGGCATACTCCAGAGAGCCGGATCACCCGCCTGGGACGACGGGGTCGCCGCCAGACGAGCACTCCAGCCCGTCCACCCGGCTCCGACCCACTCGCCCAGTCCGGGAGGAGCCGGACTCCACGTTCCCTCGAAGTCGCCGTTGGTGACCAGGTTCTGGGCGCTCACCCCGGCTGCCACACTCAAAAGGAACGCGAGCACAATCAAACTGCAACGCCACAATCGCATAGTCACTCAGTCCTTTCCCACGAGACCGACAGCGTTCCCCTTCCGCCCGGCGCGACACCCTCACGCGCCGGCGCGCAACCGCCCTGAGAACGCTCACTCAGAAGGTATTATGCCCTACGGGAGGGCAGAAGTCATGGAACTAAGGGGGATTCCCTCTCCCACACGCGCTGACAGCCGGGCTACCCTCCTCTTCCAGGCGGCCCGGCTGCCAGCCTCATTCCTTCACGAGACAGACCACTGGAAGGGTCCGCTCGCGAGAGAACTCAGCGCCTGCGAAGGACCATGCCGGCCATTCCGGCCAGTCCGGCGGCCATCGCCATCAGGCTGCCCGGCTCCGGGACCACCTGGACGTCATCCGCCACGGACACGTTCCACTCGATCCCCCACTTGTGGATGCTCTTGATGAACACCGTGGCCGTTCCGGCCGGGGCGTTCGGCACCACGATGGTGCGCTTCTCCCACTGCTTGGTCGCCCAGACCGGGTCTGCCCAGATGATGCTGGTAGACAGGCTGTCATTGCTGCCGAGCGGGTCGAAGCCAAGCTGCACACCAACATCATACATATTGGTGGGCTGGTCAAAGAACTTCGCCATCGCCCAACCCCAGAAGCTGACCTCGGTGTATCCGCCGGGGTTGTTGAACTGCTGATAGATGTAGGCCTCATTGCGGCTGGTGTCCCAGCTGCTGATGGCGCCGGCCATACCGGTTCCCTCGATGGGACTCACCGGGTGGCCGAACGGCGTAGCGCCGAACGGCTGCCAGTTGCCGCCGAAGAAGGTCACGGGGGTCCAGTTGTTCAGACCATCCTCGAACCCGCCATTCACCAGCAGGTTGGCGTGCGCGCCGGTCGCGATGGCCAGCAGAGCCGCCACAAGCATCAACCTCTTCATTGCTTTTCTCCTTACCTTTGTTCGCTGTCCCAGCCCTGCAGAGGAGCGCGGGCTGCAACCT
>JBBFLP010000157.1:0-4515 GCA_037478975.1 Armatimonadota bacterium | reverse complement strand
ATGGATCCCGCAAGCGCCCAGCAGCCGGACGCCATATAGTCCCCCAGCACCAGCCCCAGAAAGAATGGCAATGCGGCGCGGTATCCCTTGATGCCGGCATACCGGGTGATCAGCACCTTGCACGCCCAGGCCACAAGGAACGGACACCAGAGCCACTGGAGCGTCTCCGTGTGCGCCAGAACGTAGCCCACCGGGTGGAACGGAAACGAGACGAAGTTGGTCCGCAGCCAGCCGAGCACCATTGTTACCACTGCGCCGAAGGCCATCGCGATGACGCCCGCCACATCAGGCCCCTTCGGATCCGCCACATAGTTGCTGACCCGGTCGAAAGGCAGACGCCCCATCCAGGTGCGCCAGGGCTCCACCTTGGCTGTCGCCGCTCCGAACTGATACCAGACTGCCAGACATGCCCAGAACCCCACGGCTATTCCGGCGACGATGGCGATCAGCATGGCCACCGTCAACGACCTCTGGCGGATGCGCGCAACCTGAGCGATCTTCATCCCCTCGATGTGCGTTGGCATCGGGTTGCAGCGCATCTCGATGGAGAACCAGTTGAAATACGCCAGCGCCACCAGGTTTCCCTTGCTGAAAAGTGAGCTGCCGACAGGCTGGATGACTGTGTCCATAGCGTTGACATACGGCCCGAAGGTCCACGGGGGACCAGCGACGGCTCTCAGGCGGGTGATGGTCGTGGAGAAAAGGAAATAGACAGCCAGATACGCCGCGGCGACCACCGGGGATACTCCGGCGGCCACGCAGAAGATGACGAGCAGCGTGAAGCCGCCAGCCAGCCCGAATACGGCCGTCCGGTAACTGAGCGATTCATTGGAGTCGTCCACCTCGGGCCCGCGTCCGATGGCGTGCAGAAAGGCCTCTTTGAGATGTCTGCGCGCCAGCCAGAACACCGAGAGCCCGATCCCGATGAACGCGCCGGTCCCCTGCTGGGCCACGTAGGGAGGCGCGCTGACCGCACCGCCGGGCGCCTCCCATCCCACCCAGGCCACGAAGACGTGCTCCAGCTTCATGAAGAGATAGAAGAACCAGCACGAGAAGCTCACGTCCGCGGCCACAATGAACGCCAGCCCGATTGCCAGCGGATAGAACGTCGTTGGGAAGTAGCCGATGGCGTTCCACGGCGGGACCACGAAGCTCGGGCCAAGGTCGTTCGCCCGGATCTGGATGTAAGGCATCGTGGGGTAGAGATGGTTCAGGCTGTTGATGGTCTCAACGCCGGCCGCCACCAGGAATCCCAGCCACATGGCTTTGTTCCGGAAGAATGACCCTTTCGGATCAGTCATCTCCAGCGGCAGCATCACGATGGGGAAGGTCAGGCGCTCCCGGTCCATCCATTGTCTGCGCACCAGCGTGTTGATGCACAGCATGCAAAAGAGCATCACAAAGAGGAAACCGCTCCACAGCAGCACCGGCCGTAGCCATGCCCCCCACGGGACCGGCTGTCCTCCCTGATAGAACCCCTGGATGGCCGAGAGCTTCGGCATCAGGTGGCGCGGAGCGAACTGCAGATACTCTCCCCAGTTGTTCTCTGGGGTCTTGTAGTAGGGCACCGCCCCCAGCGTGGTGCACAGGAACTGGATCATGCCCATCCCGGAGAGGATGACCGCCACGGTCAGCATGACGTAGATGGTCATCAGCTCGCTCTGAGTCAACACTCGGGAGGGCCAGAAGCGGCGCACCAGGGCATTCCCCAGAAGCAGCGCCATCAGGATAAGCACCGGGGGCATCATGAGCGACGTGGAGGTAAGGTCCGTCTGAGAGACCACGTCTCCATATACGCCCCAGAACACGCCGGGTATGATGGCCACAAATCCGATCAGGACGGACCGGAGCGTAATGCCCCGATCCGGCGACGCTGCCTCCGGCGCTGCGGAGGGTTCTTCAGGATCTATTCTTTCGCGCAGTTGGACCGACAATGACTGGCTCCGCGGCGGAAGCCGCCGGCTCGGCCTCCGCACGTATGGGTTCGACAAACACTCCCCGGGGCCGGAAAGGGACTCTCCTCAGGCAGCGGAAACGGCCGCGCCCGGGCGGGACTCCAGCCCGAAGTTCCGGGCGGCGTTCCGGTGCATCAGCTCGGGCACCAGCGCCAGCGCCTGGTCCAGGGTCAGCCAGCCGTCTTCGACAAGCTGCGTGAGGGCCATGCCGATGCCCCTTCGAGCCACGGCCGCGTGACCGACCACGTTCTCCACCGGGAAAAAGTCTCCTCCGAACACGTGCAGCTTATGCCAGGGCACGGCCATCACGAAGTCCCGCAGAAACCGCACGCACGCATACGGATTGATGATCCACGCCCAGCACATATCAATGCACGCATTGGTAAAATGCTTGGCCACCGCGATCATCTCCTCCTGGTAAGGGTAACCGATGTGGAAGATGTCGAACGTTGTCCGCGGGAAATCCCGGAGCAGCGTGCACATATCGGCCGGGTTGGCCCCCACCCTGTCCAGCGCCATATAGTTCGCGCCGGCGTAGTAGCCCGTGTGCAGTTTCACCACCAGCCCATACTCCGTGGCCACACTGACGCAACGGCGGAAGAGATGGTCCTGCAACGCCTTCATCTCCGGCCAGGCAAGCTCCTCCCCGCGCGCATGCCTCTCAAAGAGAGGGGCAACCACATCCTTCGGAACGTCTTCATAGTTCAGCGGCCGACCGTAGGCCGCCTGGCTCTTCACGGCCACCGCGCGGGGCCCGTATTTCTCGAAGACCCGCTCGATGACCTGATACCACTCATCCAGCGTGCCTGCCTCAACACCCGTTTCAGCGGCCATCCCTTTTACATCGGGAGGAGTGGAAAGCGGCATAATGCTCAGATCCTGCCGGAGCAACTCGGGATAGGAACTCTCACAGAAGATCCTCTGCAGGGAGTTCACCTGGCAGTGGTCAATGTTTGCGACGTCCTGCAGGATCTCGCGGTAGAATCCCGGACGCACCCGCTCCTGGAAGCGCGCGTTCAGAGTCTCCAGGTTCGAGGCCGTGAGATCATCCTCTCCGTAGAGCTCGCGCAACGTGATGCGCAGGGCCAGCCCGTAGCCCGTCAGCTTCACGCGCATCCAGTACGGCTCCAGCATCTCCCATCGCCTGTGGAGGTCAAGCTCCGGTGACAGGACCTGCTGCACCTCCTGCTCCGTCATTCCGGCGGAAACAAGGTCGTTAGCCACATAGTGCGCCAGCAGGTAGAAGATGTCGTTGCACGGGAACAGAAAACTGTTGCCGGCCGGGCCCAGACGGTCAGCTTCCTCGATGATGTGCTCGTGCGTGTCGGCAAGCGGAGTGGAGGCGATGAGTTCGCCCAGCTCGGGAATGATGTCCATCGAAAACAGTCCTCGCAGGCATGGTCCGGCGGCTGTCGGGCAGGCCGGCCGAAGCGCAGTTTACCATGAGGGTGCATGGCCCGTCCGCGCGGGGAAGAGCAGCCCGGAGCGGGCGTCTGGATGCAGACTGGGCGTATAATGCGCGGCAGAGGAGGCAGGTAGAGTGATCGAGACAGCACGCATCGCACTGATCATCTATGGAGCGCTGGTCATCGCCGGTGGCGTGATGGGCTATGTGAAAGCCGCAAGCGCGGCATCGCTCATCTCCGGCCTGATCTTCGGGGTCGCCGCGCTCGCCGCGGGCATCACCGCCTTCCGTGCGCCCGGACCGGGGTTGACCGCAGGACTTGCGGCGTCTCTGTTCGTGGGGATGTTCTTCCTCTTCCGCTTCCTTCACACACGCGCGATGATGCCGGCCGGCGTGACGCTCGCACTCAGCATGTTGGTGGCTGTGCTGACCTTCCTGGCGCTCAGGTCGCTTCGCGCCTGAGCAGAAGCTACTCCCGCGGAACGACAAGCACCATTGCGGAGCGCCGGAAAAGCTCCGCCGCCCGCTCCCGGACCTCAGCAAGAGTCACAGACTGCACCAGACCGGGAAAACTCTGGTCGAACTCCCAGCCCAGCCCGAGCGCTTCGAACCAGGCCAGATGCTTGGAACGCTCCTGCAGCCTCTGGTGCCTCAGGGCAAAGGTGCCCACCAGATAATTCTTTGCGCGCGTCAGCTCCGCCTCCGTGATGGGTGACTGCAACAGCGAGTCCACGCTTGCCTTAAGAGCCGCGCGCACCTGCTCGAATGACGGATCCACATCGCGGGGCCCGGCAGGCAGATACGCCGGAGAAAGCGCATAGGCCACCACGTGAGACTGATAGAGAAGAGGGGGATAGAGCGTCCCCAGCTCGTAGACCAGCCCCTGTTCCTCCCGGATCTGCTGGAACATCCGCGAGGCTTTTCCGCCCCCCAGAACAGCCGCAACGATGGAGTCCGTGGCGTAACGGCGCGAGTTCAGCCCGCTCGCCGGGGCTCCCGCCAGCACGTAGGTGACGCCGGAATCCATCTCCACCATCACAGGGCCCGAGGAGGGCGGCGGGGGCGCGGTGGGGGCCTCACGAGAAGGAGCCGCGGCCGGCTGTAATCGCCCGAACCAGAGCCGGGCCGCATCACGGACCTGCTCCACGCGCACAT
>JBBFLP010000156.1:6349-7959 GCA_037478975.1 Armatimonadota bacterium | reverse complement strand
CGCCAGGTGCGGTTGAAGTACGGCGCGCGGATCCAGCCTAGCCCCTCGCCCTTTTCCGGACGCACCCGCTGGGAGCGATGATACATCACGAGCGGGCTTTCCACGAACGATGGCCGGAGTGACTCGGGGGCTTCCAGATAGTCGGGCTGATGCGGACTCTCGCCTTCATAGGACGCGCCGATGTCCACCGCGAACCCGCTCAGATCCGGACGCATGCCGCTTCTGCCGGTCAGCAGAGCTCTGCCCCCGCCTGCCAGATACTCCTCAAGCTTCCGCTGCAGCTCCTCATCCACCAGGATGAGATCGGGCAGGATCACCATCTTGTAAGGCGCAAAATCCATCTCCCGGTCCACGAGCGTGAACAGCAGATGCTCCTCCAGCAGCACCCGGCCGGCCCCGGTGTCCGGCCCGGCGCCTCTGCCCTCAGCCTCGCTGGAAAGGACTGCGATATCCGCCACCGGCTTCGCATCCCGGCAGAAGGGCTCCTTCGCCTCCACCTCAGCATATGCTTCACCGATGATCCGGTAGGTGGTCAGGTCCATCTCCCCTGAGGGATGCAACTGATCGCCGATGCTGAGCTTCGCCCCGTTGGCGAGCGCCTGGGCGCATTCGTAGCGCAGCGCGTTCGGATGCTTGTAGCCGCCGAACTCTCCCCACATGGTGTGGAACTTGCCCGTCATCCCCAGGAAGTCCAGCGGAAGATTCTGGCAGTACTTTGCAGAGAGGGGAAAGTGATCGTAGCCCCAGCCGCCTGTGGGAAGCGACTCCAACTCCAGATGGCTGAAGAAAGGCAGAATGTCCCTTCTGCCCCGGGTAATGTGCCCGCTGTTGTGGAACACGGGCATATCCGGACGCAGAGAACGGGCAGCGGCGGTGGAGCGCTCGAAATAGCGCATCAGGGCAGCCCGGGCGCACGTCTGGCGATCTTCCGCGCGCTCGGCGTCCAGCCCACTTGCCTCCATATACTCCAGGCACCAGCGGCAGCAGCACTCGCCCTGAGAGATGATGTCCAGAAAGATGCCGTCGCACTCCGGGAAGAGCCGGGCCACCTCTTCGATCTGTCTGCACAGGTAATCCAGGTAGGGCGAGTTGAAGCACATCGTCTTGAAGCCCGGCTGGTTGATGGGTCCGGTCCATCCCTGATAGGCTCCCGCGATGCTGATTTCGCGCCATTCCGGATGCTCGGAGGCTGCCAGATCGTCCACCCCGGCGGAGATATAGACGGGGACATTGACCCCGATCTCTTTGCTCGCTTCGATCTGGGCGCGCAAAAGGTCAAATCGCAGATGTGGATGCATCCGGCCCACTTCCGTGGGATGGTAGCTCCACCCGTGGTGGCACTTGGAAAAGCAGGTGATGCTGTCCACACGGCCCACTCTGAGGGCCTCCTGCCACTGTTTACGCTCGAAGGCTTCTCCGACACCCGGTATATGCGGCGACGTATGAAAATCCAGATGCACCTGTCTGAAGCGCAGCTCGTAGCGGCTCATTTGTCTTCCTCTCTTCCTCAAGGTGGACGCAAAGGGAGATCCAGACTCCCTAATCTGTGGTTTTCAGTCGCGGAACTGTGGGAGCCAGGGAGCAAGCTCGCGGAACATCTCGTCCACCAT
>JBBFLP010000156.1:0-6249 GCA_037478975.1 Armatimonadota bacterium | reverse complement strand
GTGTTCTCCACATTGAAGCATCCCCGGTAGACGCGTCCTGTCTCCAGGGCCTCCAGAATGTAGGAACCGTGCTCCACACTGCGGTCTCCCAGCCGGATCTGATCCAGTTCCCCGGACAGCCACTTCGGGTAGTTCTTACGGTAGTCGTCCGCGGTCTCCCTGCACGCCCGCAGATAACCGCCGGTCTCGCCGCCCGGCCAGATGGAGTAGTCCACGTAGCGGTCCCGATTCGGCCCCTTCCGGTACCAGGGGAGATACTCCGAGAGGTGGCCGTTGGACTCCGTGGAGTAGTATCCGAACCGCTGGAGCACATCCAGCCGGAGCGGATCGTGCCTGCGGATGTCCTCATCGGCGGCCATAGCCTCAGGAATGCGCGAGGTAAGATCCTGCCCCCGGTGACAGACCCGGATGAACCACGTCTGATGATTGATGCCCGCGCAGACATACTGCATCTCTTCCAGCGGGATACCGAGCGCCTTCGCGATCTGCCACGCGCCATGTTGCACCCCGTGGCACAATCCCACCACACGCACTCCTCCTGCCCTGCGAAGTGCCCAGCAGTTCATGGCCATCGGGTTGGAGTAGTTTAGCAGCAGCGCGTCCGGACAAAGCTCTCGCATGTCGCGGGCGATATCCAGCAGCACCGGAATGGTGCGCAGCGCATAGAAGACCCCGCCCGGGCCCAGAGTATCGCCCACGCACTGGTCCACGCCGTATTTCAGGGGAATCTCGATGTCTTTTGCGAAGGCTTCCAGCCCGCCCACCCGGATCATGCAGAACACATAGTCCGCGCCGTCCAGCGCCTCTCTCCGGTCCGTGGTGGCCCTGACCGTGGCCGCCACGCCACTGTCCGCGGCCATCTTCCGGCACAGCGCAGCGGACATCTCCAGCGGCTCCTCCGCAATGTCCATGAAGCGGAACTCGGTGTCCCGCAGCTCCGGCACGGCCAGGATGTCCATGAACAGACGGCGGGTAAAGCCGACGCTGCCGGCTCCGATCATCGCGACTTTCAACATCTGGGGAAAAGGCTCCTGAACGACGGATTGGGCGGTCTACGTCTGTTCAAATGAACGTCCGCCGCCACAGGCGCTTTCGGCGTGGTACCTTTTCAAACCTGCCCGGAACGCGCCGCTGTTGACGCGGGAACGCTGTGAGAGGCACAATGCAGGCGTTCCCGGCAGGCGGATGCCCGCCGGATATCGAATACCTGTGACAGCAAGTGGACTGAACTTTTTGAGCGATTTGGCAGTCCGTTCCCATAACCCCAACCATCTGAGTTCAGCGATAACCGGCCCGGCGGGCCGGGATGTTGTTGCGCCTGCCTGCCGCAGACCAGGGCGGGAGAGACGCGTTGTTCCGGTATAGGCCAAAGATCATCCAGGGAGGGATGGGGGTGGGCATCTCCACCTGGCCCCTTGCCCGGGCGGTGGCCCAGCTCGGCCAGATGGGTGTGATCTCGGGCACCGTCATCGAGGGTGTCATCGCCGGCCGCCTGCAGATGGGAGATCCCGGCGGTCATCTCCAGCGCGCGTTCAGCAACTTCCCCTTCTGCGCCGTCGCGGAGCGCGTCTGGAACGACTATTTCGTGGAAGGCGGCAAGGAGCCGGACAGGCCGTTCAAGCCTGTGCCGATGTGGAGCGACCGCCCTTCGCGCAAGCTGACGGAGCTGGCGGTGGTCAGCGCGTTCTCCGAAGTCTGGCTGGCGCGGGAGGGCCACAACGGGCTTGTTGGAATGAACCTGCTCACGAAGATCCAACTGCCCACGCTGGCTCTACTGTTCGGCGCGATACTCGCCGGCGTGGACTGCGTCCTGATGGGCGCCGGCATCCCCCGGGCCATTCCGCAGGCTCTGGAGCAACTGTCCCTTTGCAAGGAGGCCTCCCTTCGGCTTCAGGTGCAGGGTGATACAGGCGGCCGGGTCTATGAAGTGCGCTTCGATCCGCGGGAGATAACCGATGGGAGCCCGGTGGATCTGGCCTGCCCGAAGTTCCTGGCCATCATCGCGTCGGATACGCTGGCCACCTCTCTCTATAAGAAGCCTGAAGGCAAACGCGTGGACGGGTTCGTCATCGAGGGACCCACCGCGGGAGGGCATAACGCTCCGCCGAGAGGTGGGATGCAGGAGTTCAACGAACGGGGAGAGCCCGTTTACGGAAGCCGCGACGAAGTGGACCTGGAAAAGATCCGTGAGCTGGGACTTCCGTTCTGGATGGCCGGTTCCTACGGCACGCCCGAGGGGCTGAAGAAAGCTCTGGAGGAGGGGGCGGAGGGCATCCAGGTGGGTACCGCCTTCGCGCTGAGCGACGAATCAGGCATGGATCCCACCATCAAGCAGAGGCTTCGACAGATGGCTTCCGACGGGTCCCTGGAGGTCATCACCCGGCCGCGTGTGTCCCCCACCGGTTTCCCCATCAAGATCGCCGAGCTTCCGGGGTCGCTCTCCGATCCCGAAGTCTATCGCAACCGTCAGCGCATCTGCGACCGCGGGTATCTCCGCGACGCCTATGTGAAGGCGGACGGGACTCTGGGCTTCCGTTGCCCGGCCGAGCCTGTGGACATCTTCGTGAAGAAAGGCGGCGATGTCACGGAGACGGATGGCCGGGTCTGTCTGTGCAACGGTCTGCTGGCCACGGCCGGGTTTGCGCAGGTGCGCCGCGATGGCGAGGCCGAGGAGCTGATCGTTACTCTGGGCGAGGATCTGCGCGCGGCGCGGGCGCTTCTGGCCGGGGGGAAGCAATCGTATTCCGCTCGCGATGTGGTGAACTATCTGTTGAGCGGCATCGGCGAATCTGCTTCCTGAGGAGAGGCGCCAGACCGTGCCATAATCCGGAGTACGGGGTACCGGGCAGCTTCGGCTGTACCCCGTACAAGAGGAGAGCGGTGGGAGTGGTTGCCGGCTCCCACCGCTCGGTCGCTCCTCCGCGTGTTGGCTTGTAAGAAGGCGCCACGTTCCCGCGCCTTCGCGTGGGGAGAGAGACAGTCTTTCGTTTTCAGAACCCGGAGAGACCGAACCTTACCGCTAAGGTTGCCGGTCAGCCGTAAGCCGGTCTGCTGATTCCGGGGAAGTTCAGGGAGCCGCCTCGCAGTAGAACCCTGAACCAACCCTATTATCGGCCCTTTTTCCGGGTCTGTCAACCGGTAGGCGACAAATTCTTTGTGTTTTTTTCGTCCCGAAGCTGTAGAATGGAAGGGACGTAAGGACGAGCAAGGCCATCCTTAGCGCGAAAGCTGGAATCCTCCCGAGATGACGACGATCTACGACGTAGCGAAAAAGGCTGGAGTCTCTCACACCACGGTGTCGGCTGTGTTCAACGACCGGGCCGGAGAGGTGAGCCAGGAGACGCGCAAACGCGTTCTGGCTGCGGCAAGGGAACTGGGCTACCGGCCCAGCCGCGTGGCGCGGCAGCTCGCCACCGGACGTTCCAACATCATAGCGGTGTGCTTTGAGCAGACCGTCGCAGACGCGTTCTCCAGCCCGAACTCCGGGCGCTTGGTCGCGGCCATCGGAGACGCGGCGGGACAGTCAGGGCAATATCTTCTTTTCGCCCCCACCGCCCGGAAAGGCAGTCTCCAGGATCTCATCGAGGAGCTCGCGTTCATCGGGGTGGACGGAGCCGTGGTCATCGGCGCGATCGAACTCAAGAAAGCCACGCTGGAGGCCATAGACCGCTGCCCGGTGCCGATCGTGTGCGTGGACTCTTACTCCGGCTTCCAGCACGCTTCCACCGTGGATGTGGACAGCGCCGCGGCCGTGCGCAAAGGGGTGACCCATCTGTTGCACTCCGGGCACCGGCGGATCGCCTACTTCGGCCCGCCTCCGATCTTCCAGTGCCATCTGGACCGCCTGCGCGGCTTTCACGAGGCGGCTCAGGGCGCGGCTGAGGCGGGAGCGGAGTTCGAGACCCATACCGTCACCGGCGGAAAGATCAGGGAAGCGCTGAAGGAGCGGCTTGGCCGCCCGGGAAGACCGACAGCTCTGGTTTGCGATCGGTGGGACTTCGGCGTTGCCGCCTGGGAGACGGTGACCGGCGAGCTGGGTCTGCGGGTGCCTGACGACATCTCGCTACTGCTGATAGACGCGCTGCCCGGGGAGGATCATCCCGGCCAGGGGGTGGTGAACTCCATCCAGCCCACTCCGGTAGAGATGGGGCGGCAGGCCATGTCCGTTCTGGCCGAGATCCTGAGCGGCAAGCTCACCTCTCCTGTCAACATCCGCCTTCCCGCGAAGGTTACGCTGCACCCCTCGCCGGCTCCGCCGGAGCTCCGGCTGGCGGGCTGAGGCCTGCCCGCCGCGGGAGGAAATCCGTTCCTCGCGTCAAAGGGGCCCCTGCGGCCGGTGTGCATCGCCGCCGCGGAGGACCGCCGTGAGGATCCTTTACATTGATATTGACACACTGCGGCCGGATCATCTGGGCTGCTACGGCTATCAACGGAACACCTCGCCCAACATAGATGCGCTGGCCGCTCGCGGCGTGCGCTTCACCCGGGCCTATGTCTCGGATGCTCCGTGCCTGCCCAGCCGCACGGCCCTTTTCACCTGTAGACCCGGCATTCAGACCGGCGTGGTGAATCACGGGGGACGGATGGCCGACATTCGTCCACAGGGTCCGGAGCGGGCGTTCAACAACGTCCGCGGGCCCTTCCGCTCCTGGATGCAGAGTCTGGCATCTGCCGGTCAGCACACCTGCACCATCAGCCCCTTCGCCACACGGCACGCGGCCTGGCACTTCCTTGACGGGTTCCGGGAGTGGCACGATACAGGACGCCTGGGGCACGAGCGCGCGGACGAGATCGCCCCGGTGGCGCTGGACTGGATCCGGCGGAACGCCCGCCGCGACGGGTGGTTCCTGCACGTGAACTTCTGGGATCCCCATACGCCATACCGGACGCCTCTGGAATACGGCAACCCCTTCCAGGACATTGCCGCCCCGGACTGGTTGACGGAGGAGATTCTGGAGCGTCACCGCCGGAGTTACGGACCTCACAGCGCGCGGGATCTGTTCGAGTTCGGGCCGTACGACACGCAGAAATGGCCGCGCGTCCCCGCGGAGATCGCCAGCCTGGCGGATTTCAAGAAGTGGATAGACGGCTATGACACCGGGATCCACTACGCGGACGATCACGTCGGGCTGCTGCTGAATGCGCTGGCGGACGAAGGGGTGCTGGACGAGACAGTGATCATTGTCTCGTCCGACCACGGCGAGAACCAGGGCGAGCTAAACGTCTACGGCGACCACCAGACCGCCGACCATCACACGTGCAACATCCCGCTCATTGTTGCCGGGCCGGGGATCATGGAAGGCCGCGTGGACCACGACCTGCACTACCATCTGGACCTGGCGCCCACCATCGCGGAGATGGCGGGCGCTGAAGCCGCGGAGAGCTGGGAGGGAAGAAGTTTTTTGCCGGCGTTGACGGAGGGCAGATCCTGCGGGCGGCAGTCCCTGGTGATTAGCCAGGGAGCATGGGCCCTGCAGCGCTCGGTGGTGTTCGACCGGTGGCTGCTGATGCGCACATACGATCCGGGGCTGAAAGACTTCCCCGAAGTGATGCTGTTCAACTTGCAGGACGATCCCCACGAGACGCGCGACCGCGCCGGGGAGCACACATCCATCGTAGCCCAGGGGACGGCGCTCATCGAGTTCTGGGTGGCGGATCAGATGAAGAAGTCCGCCAGCGCCGAGGATCCGTTCTGGGCGGTGATGAGAGAAGGCGGCCCACTGCATACTCGGGGGCAATTCGAGCGCTACGCCGCCCGCCTCCGGGAGACAGGACGCGAGGACTGCCTCACCCGGATGGCTGGAGGGATGGCTTAGCTAATCATCCCTGTCAACACCTCTTCGCTGGACCGCCCTGCGGTACCGCCCGTTTTCTGTGTTGGTGGCAGATAGCTGCCAGAACGGCGTCAAGGTTTGCCGCCGGCTACTGTCTGCGCGGGGATGCTGGTTTTGTGGCCTGAAGGAGCTTAAGGGCGGGCCAGTTTGGCCGCGATCCGAGCCACGTGCTCGCCCTGGAAGCGGGCTGCGGCCAGCTCGTTTTCACTGGGCAGGCGGGAGCCGTCGCCGCCCGCGATGGTGGATGCTCCGTACGGCGATCCGCCTGTGATCTCATCGAGTGTCATCTGGCCTGCGAAGGTATAAGGCAACCCGACAACAACCATCCCGTGATGCAGCAGCGTGACGATAAAGCTGAGGATGGTGGTCTCCTGCCCGCCGTGCTGTGTGGCCGTTGAGGTGAACACGCTTCCCA